>NZ_JBFNQN010000001.1:300000-469523 GCF_040796495.1 Kineococcus endophyticus
GGAGGGCCACCCGCTACCGCAAGATGTGGGACGTGCTGCAGCGCGCCTCGACCTCGCGGGCGGAACTGCGCTCCCTGCGCGTCCGGTACGCCCGCTCGTCGGCGCTGGAACTGCTGCCCTGATCCCGCTCCCCGTCAGCCGGGCAGACCGGCCGCGGGCAGCAGCTCGGTGACGACGTCGGCGGCGGCGAGGACGTCCACCCGGCGACCGGCCCGGGCGCTGAGGGACGTCGCGCCCGCGTCCGGCAAACCGCACGGCACGATGTGGGAGAAACCCTGCAGGTCGGTGTCGCAGTTCAGCGCGAACCCGTGCATCGTCACGCCCCGGGCGACGCGGACGCCGATGGCGGCCAGCTTGTTCTCCGCCCGCCACCCCGGCGCCAGCGGAGCGTCGGCCGTCCAGACCCCCGTGCGGTCCTCGACGCGGTACCCCTCCACCCCGAACCGGGCGGCGACGGCGATGAGGAGTTCCTCGAGCCGGCGCACGTACCCGACGACGTCGAGGGGGCCGCGCAGCCGGACGACGGGGTAGCCCACGAGCTGCCCCGGTCCGTGCCAGGTGATCCGCCCGCCGCGGTCCACGTCGACGACCGGGGTGCCGTCGTCGGGCCGTTCCCAGGAGTTCGTGCGGCGCCCGGCCGTGTAGACGGGTTCGTGCTCCAGCAGCAGCACGGTGTCCGGGGCCTCGCCCGCCACGACGGCGGCGTGCAGCCGGCGCTGCGCCTCCCAGGCCTCCTCGTAGGGCACCCGGCGCTCACCGAGGCCGAACCGCTCGATCCGCAGTCCCGCCCCGGCTCCGGCGACGACAGGAGCGGGGTGTGCGGGGGCCTGCGTCACCCCGGCAGCCTACGTCGCGCCTCCGCTCACGTGGTGGTGGTCGAGCCGGTGCCGCTCGTCCCGGTCCCGCCGTCCGTCCCGGTACCGCCGTCGGTCCCGGTGCCGTCCGTGCCCTGCTGGCCGAGCTGGCCCTGGCCCAGCTGACCCTGCTGACCGAACTGCCGGCCGGAGCCGTCGCCGGCCGGGCCACCGGGACCCCCGGCACCGCCGTCACCGCCGGGGACGGTGCCGTCACCGGGCACCACCTGCCCCGTCGTGCCGGCGCCGGTCGCACCGCCCGTCCCCGCCACGGCCTGGCCGACCGCGTACCCGCCGAGCCCGCCGCCGAGCAGGAGGACGACGCCCGCCCCCGCCAGAGCGGCCGGCAACCACCGGCGACGTCGCGGGGCCACGGGCGCTCCCGGCCACGCCACCGCGGCCGGCGGCGGGGTGAGCGAGGCCCAGACGGGCCCCTGCACCAGCGTCGGGTCCTGGCCGTGCGCCGCGCCCGGGGGCGGGCCGGTGAAGCCGACGGGGGCCACGACCCGGCCCTCGAGCGGACCGGACGGGGGACCGGACCGGGGGCCGGTCGGCTGCTGCTGGTGCGGTGCGTCCACGGGAGGTCCTCCTGCTCGGGTGCTGACCCCCCGACCATCGGTCCCCATCCCCGCAACGGGCCCTGAACGACCTGTGCGGCCGGTGTGGACCGGTGCACACGGGCCGGCCTCAGCGGGGGAGCAGGCGCGGCTCCAGCCGCGTCTCGGTGACCCCGTCCCCGTCCCGCCGCACCACGTAGGCGCCCTTACCGGCCACCTCGGTGACGGCCTCGACGAGGTCGGTCCCGGCGTAGACGAGACCCACGCCGTCGTCGGTGCAGTGCGTCTCGCCGAGCACGCCGGTGCCGACGAGGTGCTGGACGAACGGGCGGCGGGTGGGCTCGGAGTCGTGGTGCACGCCGTTGCCGTACGGCAGCAGCCCCAGCCCGTCCGTCACGGCCCGCAGGTCCGGGCCGAAGGAGTCCGTCGTCCCGCCCTGGAACCAGCAGATCGACCCGGCGCTCACGCCCCCGAGGACGACCCCGGCCTCCCAGGCCGCCCGGAACGCCGCGTCGAGGCCGTGCACCCGCCACACGGCGAGCAGGTTCGCGACCGAGCCGCCGCCGACCCAGACGACGTCCGAGGCCAGGAGCTGCCCGGCCGGGTCGGCCACGCCGGGCATCGGGAACAGGTCCAGGACGGTCGTGCGGAACCCGGCACGGCTGCCCGCCGCGTGCACCTCCGCAGCCCACGCCCGCTGGTCACCCCCGGCCGTGCCGAGGTACGTCAGCCGCGGCGCCCGCCCGGAGGGGACCCGGGCGAGATGGACGGCGAGATGAGCCGTCCCCGCCCAGTCCACGCCCCCGAGCTCCCGGCGGGTCCAGCCGCCGGACGTCGCGACGATCGTCGGGCGTTCAGCTGGCACGCGCGGAACCGCTGCGCCCGAACGTCTTCGTCAGCACCGCGTCGGCCGCGCGGCGCCCGGAGACGAGAGCACCCTGCAGGGAGGCGTTCTCCCGGTGGTCGCCCGCGACGAAGACGCCGTCCCCCACGTCGACGGGCTGGGAGCCCTCGAACGGCGGCGCCACGACGGGCAGGGCGTGCGGGATCGAGTGCGCGGCGACGCGCGTCCACTCGGCCGTGTGGGCGCCGTAGACGCGGGCCAGCTGCTCGCGGACGCGACGCTCCACCTCGGCGCCGGTGTCGGCGCCCAGGACCTGCGCGCTGACCAGGGCGCGGTGCTCCGACCCCGGCTGCAGGTAGCTCGGGGCGACCGCGGACACGACCGCGGTGTTGACGACCGGACCGGTGCGGTCGCCGTCGAGGTGCAGCAGCTTCGCGCGCGAGTCCGGCGCCGGGGAGGACGGGGCGCCGAACCAGAACGTCGACAGCGCGTTGCTGTCCGGCACGTCGAGCGCGGGCACGAGGTGACCCGCCGCGTGGGCGTCGGTCGCGACGACGATGGCGTCGCAGGTGATGCCGCCGCCCGCCGTCTCCACGACGAGGGACCGGGGAGCCAGCCCGATGTGCCGCACCGTGACCCCCGTCGCCAGCGACCCGGCCGGCAGTCCGGCCGCGAGCTGGTCGGGGACGGCTTGCATGCCGCCCGCGGGCAGCCCCGGCGTCCCGCGCAGGAAGGTGCGCACGAGCAGGTCGACGAAGCGGCGCGACGTCGTCCCGTCCACCTCACCCAGGACACCGGCCAGGAACGGTTCGAGGACGGACCAGCGCAGCTCGCCGTGCACCTCAGCGGCGTCCAGACCGTCCGACCAGCCCGAGTCCGGGTCCTTGAGGTCTCCGGCGGACGTCACCTTGAGCAGCCACCGGGCCACGGCCGCCTTCTCACCTGCCGACCCGAGCGGGAAGCGCAGCGCCTGCAGCAGCGCCGTCGGGTGCCGCCGCGGGTCGCGCAGCGTCGCGACCCTGCCGCCGCGGTGGACGGCCACGCCCGCGTCGAACGGCTGCAGGTCCAGGGCGTCGAGGTCGAGGACCTTCTCCACCTCGGGGTAGGCGGGGTTGAGGAGCTGGAAGCCGCGGTCGACGCGGAAGCTGCCGAGGGTCTCCGAGCGCACGCGACCACCGACGGTGTCGGCGGCCTCGACGACCAGGACGTCGACGCCGGCCGCGTGCAGGTGGCGCGCGCAGACGAGGCCGGCCAGGCCCGCGCCCACGACGACCACCTCCGCGGACGTGCGCACGGCGGTCGGCGGGTGGGCGGTGTCGAGGGAGGTGCCAGCGGTCACGCCCCTGAGCGTATCGACCCTGTGGACAACCAGCGCGGCAGTCCCCGCGCGTGCGCCACCCTGTCCGGGTGACCGTCTCCGAACCCCTCACCGGGCCCACCACCGGGCCCCTGGGCGCCACCCCGACCGCTACCGCCGGAGCGCGCGCAGCAGCGGCCGGTCCGGGGCGGCAGTGGCGGCGCGAGGCGCTCTCCGCGCTCGGGGACGACCCGCGCCGCCTCGCCCCCGAGGTCGACGGGTACGCCGTCGGTCGGCTCCTGGGAGCCGGTGGGTCCGGCGTCGTGTGGGCCGGGACGGGAACCGACGGGGTCGAGCGGGCCCTGAAGGTGCTGTCGGCGACCGCCGCGCCGGCGCCGGACGAGGGCCCCGACCTGCTCGCCGAGCTCGCCCTGCTGCGGCGGGTCCGGCACCCGCGGGTCGTCGCCGTGCACGACATCTCGACCGACGCGCAGGGCCGGCCGGTGCTCGTCCTCGACCTGGCCCCGGGCGGGTCGCTCGCCGGTGTGCTGGCCCAGCGGCGCCGGCTGTCGGCGGGGGAGGTCAGCGGCCTGCTGCACGTGCTGGGCCCCGCGCTGGAGGACCTGCACGCCGCCGGGGTCGTCCACGGCGACGTCGCCCCCGGCAACGTCCTGCTGGACGCTCGGGGGGAGCCGCTGCTCGCGGACCTGGGCGTGGCCCGCGCGCTGGGCCGGCGGCACGGCAGCGTCCTGGGCACCCCCGGCTTCGCCGATCCCGCGGCGCTCGCGGGGGAGGGCGTCGGGGCGGCCTCGGACGTGTACGGCCTCGCGGCGCTCGCCTGGTGGGCCCTCACGGGCGAGACGCCCGTCGCCTCCGGTGCGTTCGGGGCCCGCCAGGCGCACCGGCGGGCCGCCGCGGCGCTGCCGGCCGGAGGATCCGGGGCCCTGCTCGCGGCCGTGCGCGAGGGGTTGCACCGCAAGCCGTCACGCCGACCCACGCCCGGTGAGCTCGCCACCGCCGTGGCGGCGGCCGCCCGTCCACGGCCCGTGCGCGGTCTGCCCGTCCCGGCCGCTGCGGCCGCCGGTCCCGTCCCGGCGCCCCCGGGCGTCACGCACCGCCTCGCCGGTGCCGGGGTCGCCGGCGCCGGCGGGGACCCCGAACCCGGTCCCGCGCCCGACCTCGGGGACGGTGCGGGCGCCACGCCGCCCGCGCGCCCGTCCCGGGGGTCCTCGACCGGCCCGGCGGGCCGAGCGACCGCCCGCCGGGCGTCCGCCCGGCCCGACCCCCGCCGTCGGGGCGCCTCCCGCGCGGCCGTCCGTCCCGCGCGGCCGGGGCGACGGCTGCTCCTCGTGGCCGGGGCGCTGCCGGTCGTGGCGGGAGCCGCCGTTCTGCTCGCGCTCCACGGCCGGGCGGACGCACCGTCGCCCGCGCCCGCCGCCGAGACCGCGACGGTCACCGCCCCTCCCGGCGTCGTGGAGGCTCCACCCGGCGACGACGCACCGGGTGGCGAGGCAGCAGTGGGTGACGGAGTGCTGCGCGGGGACGAGGTGCTGCGCGGGGACGGAGTGCTGCGCGGGGACGAGGTGCTGCGCGGGGACGGAGTGCTGCACGGGGACGAGGTGCTGCGCGGGGACGACGCGGCGGCGGTCGTGGGGGTGCTCGCCGACCGGCGGGCGTCGGCGCTGGCGGCGGGGTCCGCGGACGCCCTGTCGGGTGTCGACGTCGCCGGGTCCGCGGCCCGGGCGGCCGACGAGGCGGTGCTCGCCGACCTGGCGGCGAGCGGCACCACGTTCGAGACCCTGGCCTTCGACGTCCGTGCGGTCCGCGAGGTGGAGCGCACGGCCGACCGATGGGTGCTGGAGGCCGACGTGACCACGGCGGAGCACGTCGTCGTCTCGGCCGCCGGGGCACGGACGACCGTCCCGGCCGGCGCCGCGCGCACCTCTCGTCTCACCCTCGACCGGGTCGCGGGGGAGTGGCGCGTCAGCGCCGTCGGGTGACCGTCGGCGGACGGGGGTGGGTGGTCAGGCCCGTGCGAGCCAGCCCGTCACCGCGGCGACGTCGGGGTGGCGGAAGGTGAAGCCGTGCTCGAGCAGCACCGACGGCACCACCCGCTGGCTGGCCAGCACCTGCCCCGCGAACTCCCCGAGGACGAGCTTCAGCGCGAACCCCGGCGCGGGTACGAGGGAGGGCCGGTGCAGGGCCGCCCCGAGCGCCGTCGTCAGGGCGGTGTTCGTCGCCGGCTCCGGGCAGGTCAGGTTGGCGGGCCCGGAGACCGGCCGGGTCAGCAGGAACTCCAGTGCCGCGAGCTCGTCCGGCATCGTGATGGGGCTCCACCACTGCCGTCCGCTGCCGAGCGGGCCGCCGAGGCCGAGCTTGAACAGGGTCAGGAGCTGCCCGAAGGCCCCGCCGACGGGGTTGGCGAGCAGACCGGTCCGGGCGAGCGCCACGCGGACCCCGGCCGCCGAGGCCGGTTCGGTGGCGCCCTCCCACTGCGCGACGACGTCGGCGAGGAAGTCGTCCCCGCGCGGGGCGTCCTCGGTCAGGACCGCCGAACCGCCGTCGCCGTAGGCGCCGATGGCGGAGGCGTTGACGAGGACCTGCGGCGCCTCGTCGAGGCGGAGCAGGGCGCCCACGAGCGTGGACGTGGTGTCCAACCGCGAGGAGAGGATGGTCCGCTTGTAGTCGTCGGTCCAGCGCTGGTCCCCGACGCCGGCGCCCGAGAGGTTGACGGCCCCGTCCAGGCGCCCGAGGGCGCGGGGGTCCAACTCCCCGCGCGAGGGGTCCCACTGCACCTGGTGCGGCTCGCGCACGGGCCGGCGCACGAGCGTCAGGACGTCGTGCCCCGCTCCCCGCAGGTGCGCCACCAGGTGACGACCGATGAGACCGCTGGCCCCGCTGACGACGACGCGCACGAGCACACTCCAAGGTGGTGGTGGGGGAAAGGGAGCAGCCCCGTCCCTGCGGCAGGAACGGGGCTGCGGTGGAGCTGGGTCAGAGCCCGAGCTCACCCTCGAACTCGCCGGCCTCGATGCGCTTCTTGATGGTCTGCAGGAAGCGCGCCGCGTCGGCCCCGTCGACGATCTGGTGGTCGTAGGACAGGGCGAGGTACATCATCGAGCGCACCGCGATCGTGTCCTGGCCGTCGGCGTCGGTGAGCACGACGGGCCGCTTGACGAGCGCGCCGGTGCCGAGGATGGCGACCTGCGGGGCGTTGAGGATCGGGGTGTCGAACAGGGCCCCGATGCTGCCGGTGTTGGTGATGGTGAAGGTGCCGCCGGACAGGTCGTCCGGGGTGATCTTGCTGGCGCGGGTGCGGGCCGCCAGGTCGGAGATCTTGCGCGCCAGCCCACCGAGGTTCAGGTCGCCCGCGTCCTTGATGACGGGGGTGATGAGGCCCTTGGGGGTGTCCACGGCCATCGAGATGTTCTCGCTGCCGTGGTAGACGATGTTCTCGCCGTCGATGCTGGCGTTGAGCGAGGGGTGCTGCTTGAGCGCCTCGACCGCGGCCTTGACGAAGAACGGCAGGAACGTCAGCTTCGCGCCCTCGGTCGCGGCGAAGGAGTCCTTCGCGCGCGCTCGCAGCCGCGCCACCTTGGTGACGTCCACCTCGATGACGGTGGTCAGCTGCGCGGAGTTCTGCAGCGACTCCTTCATCCGCTGGGCGATGACCTTGCGCAGGCGCGACATCTTCTCGGTCGTGCCCCGCTTGGGGGAGACCTCGACGGCCGGGGCCTTGGCGGCGGGCGCCGACGGCGCCGCGGCGGGGGCCTGCGACTGCTGCTGCGCGGCCTTGGCGGCCTCGGCCGCCTTGTCCGCGGCCTCCTGCACGTCCTGCTTGCGGATGCGGCCGCCGACGCCCGTCCCCGTGAGGGAGGACAGGTCCACACCGAGGTCCTTGGCGAGCTTGCGCACGAGCGGCGTCACGTAGGTGCTGCCCCCCGTGGACTGCGCGCCGGCCTGCGCACTCGACGGTGCCGAGGACTCGGCGGCCGGTGCGGGAGCGGACGGCGACTGCTGCGCGGGCTGGGCCGGCGCCGCGGCGGGCTCACCGGAGGAGCCGGCCGACGGCTGCGTGGACTCCTCGGCCTGCTTCTCAGCGGCCTGGCGCTCCTCGACCTCGTCGGCGAGCGTGCCCTCCTGCGCCGGGGCCTCCTGCTGGGGGGCCTCCTGGGCCGGGCTCTCCTGCGGGGCGGGGGCGCTCTGGGCCGAGGCGTCACCGATGCGGGCGAGGTCGGCGCCCACCTCGGCCGTCTCGTCCTCGCCCACGAGGATCTCCAGCAGCGTGCCGGCCACGGGGGAGGGGATCTCGGTGTCGACCTTGTCGGTCGAGACCTCCAGCAGCGGCTCGTCGACCTCGACGCTGTCGCCGACGGCCTTGAGCCAGCGCGTGACGGTGCCCTCGGTGACGGACTCGCCCAGCGCGGGCATCTGCACGGCCTGGCCGGAACCGCCGGAGCTCGGCGCGGCGGCCGCGGCCGGCGGCTGCTCGGGGTCGGGTTCCTGCGCCGACTCCGGGGCGGACTGCGCGTCCTGCGTCGAGGGCGGGGTGGGGGACTCCTGCTGCGCGGGGGCCGCGTCGCCGGAGCCGCCACCGGAACCGCCGCCCTGCTCGGACTCCTCACCGATGCGGGCGAGGTCCGCGCCCACCTCGGCGGTCTCGTCCTCGGGGACGAGGATCTCCAGGAGCACCCCGGCCACGGGCGAGGGGATCTCGGTGTCGACCTTGTCGGTGGACACCTCCAGCAGCGGCTCGTCGACGGCGACCGTGTCGCCGACCTGCTTCAGCCACCGCGTGACGGTGCCCTCGGTCACGCTCTCGCCGAGAGCGGGCATCTGCACCGAGTTCGACATCTGTTCGGTTCTCCTCACGGACGGTCTCCGGCGCCTGGGAGACGCCGCGGGTTCAGGGTGGTCGGTCGGCTACGCGTGCGAGTGCAGGGGCTTGCCGGCCAGCGCGAGGAAGGCCTCGCCGACGGCCTCGTTCTGCGTCGGGTGCGTGTGGACGAGCTCCGCCACGTCCTGCGGGTAGGCCTCCCAGTTCACGATGAGCTGGGCCTCGCCGACCTGCTCGCTCATGCGGGAGCCGACCATGTGGACGCCCACGACGGGACCGTCCTTCTGCCGCACCAGCTTCACGAAACCGGTGGTACCGAGGATCTGGCTCTTGCCGTTGCCGCCGAGGTTGTACTCCAGGACGTCGACGTCCCCGTACTTCTCGCGCGCCTTGGCCTCGGTGAGGCCCACGGAGGCGACCTCGGGCTCGCAGTAGGTGACCTTGGGGATGCCGAGCTCGTCGACGGGCTTGGGGTCCAGGCCGGCGATGTCCTCGGCGACGAAGATGCCCTGGGCGAAGCCGCGGTGGGCCAGCTGCAGACCGGGGACGATGTCGCCGACGGCGTACACGCCCTCGACGTTCGTGCGCAGCCGCTCGTCGGTGAGGACGAACCCGCGGTCCATCGTGATGCCCTGCTCCTCGTAGCCGAGGCCGGCGGTGTTCGGGCCGCGGCCGACGGCGACGAGCATGAGGTCGGCCTCGAAGGTCTTGCCGTCCTCCAGCTTCACGACGACGCCGGTGTCGGACTGCTCGACGCCCGCGAAGCGCACGCCGAGGGAGAACGTGATGCCGCGCTTGCGGAACGCGCGCTCGAGCGCCTTGCTCGCGGCCTCGTCCTCAAGCGGGACGAGGTGGGGCAGGGCCTCGACGATCGTGACGTCGGCGCCGAAGGAGCGCCAGACGCTGGCGAACTCCACGCCGATGACGCCGCCGCCGAGGACGACGACGCGCTCGGGGACGGTGTCGAGCGCGAGCGCCTGCTCGCTCGTCATGACCCGGCCGCCGATCTCGAGACCGGGCAGGCTGCGGGAGTAGGAACCGGAGGCCAGGACGACGTTCTTCCCGACGTAGCGGGTGCCGTCGACCTCGACGGTGTTCTTGGCCACGAGCTTGCCCGTGCCGGCGACCAGCTCGACCTTGCGGGACTTCACGAGCCCCTGCAAGCCCTTGTGGAGGCGGGAGATGATCCCGTCCTTGTACTTGTTGACGCCCGCCATGTCGACGGAGTCGAAGCTGGCGCGCACGCCGAACGTCTCCGACTCACGTGCCGTGTCCGCGACCTCGGCCGCGTGCAGCAGCGCCTTGGTCGGGATGCACCCGCGGTGCAGGCACGTCCCTCCCAGGAGGTCCTTCTCCACGAGGGCCACGGACAGCCCCAGCTCGGCGGCCCGCAGGGCGGCGGCGTAGCCCCCACTGCCTCCCCCGAGGATGACGACGTCGTACTCCTGCCCGGCGGCACCTGCCACGAAATGCTCCTGAGGTCGGCTTGTGCTGGTGACTGCTCCTCGTGATCCTCTCACCACGCCCCCGCCGGAGCGCGAGGGGGGCGTCGCGCTGCGCCCAGGTGCGTCCTGGCGCGTGCCCTGCCGACGGGTGGTCCGGGCGTGGGCCCGCCGAACGCAGGAACGGCACCTCCCCGTGGTGGGGAGGTGCCGTCCGACCAGCTCGTGTCGGGGGGTGTCGAGCCTTCGGTCCGGTGCGCTCAGCGCTCCTTCTCGGCGGTCCAGGACTCCTTGCGCTCGACCGTGCTCTCCTTGCGGGTGACCGTCGACTCCTTGCGGTTGGTCGAGGACTCCTTGCGGTCGGTCGAGCTCTCCTTGCGGTTGGTGGAGGACTCCTTGCGGTCCGTCGACGACTCCTTGCGGTCGGTCGAGGACTCCTTGCGCTGGGTGTCGGAGGAACCCTTGAGGCCGGGCGCCGACTTCGTCACCGTCACGGTGGCGGACGGGGCGGCCGACGCCGACGCCGCCGCACCGAGACCGCCGCCGGCGATGACGGCGGCCGCGGTCAGCGACAGGGCCGCGGTGCGCGCGAGGCGCTGCAGGGAACCGCGGGTGGACGTGGTCTGGCGCGTGGACATGGTGCCTCCGTGACGTGTGCCCCGGTGCACACCGGGGTGTCTGGTTGAGAGAACCGAACCGGTCGGAAGTGACGCCCCCGAACTAGGCCGTCACGGTGAGCATATAGCTAGTTGCTCACCGTGTAGGACATCAGAAGGAAGAGGATCACCCGTCTGGAGCAGTCCCGTCACCACGCCGGAAAGAATGCGGGATGAACATCGTGCGACGCAACGACTCGGCGTCGGAAAACGATCCCAGGTGATCACTTCCACGGCGCCCTCGCGCATTCCTGCGGCCGGCCTTCCGGAGAATGGACGTCCCCCTTCCGGGGGACGTCCGGAAACGGCCCTCCTCAGCGCCGCGCGTGGTCCTCGGCGAGCGCCACGAGGGTGCGCACGGCGACGCCGGTCCCACCGCGGTGCGTGTAGCCCCACGGCTCGCCCGTCGCGAAGGCGGGACCGGCGATGTCCAGGTGCGCCCACGGGATCGGCGTCCCCGCCGGCGTGCTGCCGACGAACTCGCGCAGGAAGACGGCGGCCACGAGCATCCCGCCGGCCCGGTCGCCGATGTTGGCCAGGTCCGCGACGGGGGAGTCCAGCGTCGCGCGCAGCTCATCGGGCAGCGGCATGGGCCAGAACGACTCCCCGGCCCGGTCGGCCGCGGCGAGCAGCGCGGTGCGGAACGCGTCGTCGTTGCCCATGACGCCCGAGACCCGGTTGCCCAGCGCGACGACCTGCGCACCCGTGAGGGTGGCGACGTCGACGACGGCGTCCGGCTGCTCGGCGGACGCGGCGACGAGGGCGTCGCCGAGGACGAGGCGGCCCTCGGCGTCGGTGTTGAGGACCTCGACCGTCGTCCCGCCGAACATCGTCAGGACGTCGGAGGGGCGGATCGCCGTGCCCGACGGCATGTTCTCGGCGACGGCCAGCCAGCCGGTCACCTTCACGGGCAGGTCCAGCTCGGCGACGGCGCGCACCGCGGCGAGGACGGCCGCCGCCCCCGACATGTCGCTCTTCATGGT
This sequence comes from Kineococcus endophyticus, assembly GCF_040796495.1. Lineage (NCBI taxonomy): Bacteria > Bacillati > Actinomycetota > Actinomycetes > Kineosporiales > Kineosporiaceae > Kineococcus > Kineococcus endophyticus. The sequence goes on from NZ_JBFNQN010000001.1 coordinate 311,471, forward strand.
CTCCATGCCGGCCGCCGGCTTGATCGACAGGCCGCCGGAGTCGAACGTGATGCCCTTGCCGACGAAGGCGAGGTGGCCCTTGGCGCGCGCCGGGGCGTGCTCGAGGACCACCAGGCGCGGCGGGCGCGAGGAGCCCTGGCCGACGCCGAGGATGCCGCCGTAGCCGCCGGCCGCCAGCGCCTCCTCGTCCAGCACGCGCACCGTCAACCCGGTGCCGGCGGCCGCCTGCACGGCGGCGTCGGCGAGGTCGGCGGGCGCGAGGTCCGCGGGGGCGGTGTTGATGAGGTCGCGAGCGGTGTGCACGGCCGCGGCCACCACGCCGGCGCGGTCGAGCGCCGCGCGCAGCGCCTTGTCCCGCGGCTTGTCGACGAGCAGCGTCACCTCGGCGACGGGTTCGCGGGTCGCGGCGCGGTAGCGGGTGAAGGCGTAGGCGCCCAGGGCCGCGCCCTCGGCGAGGGCCGCGGCCGCCGTGGCGTCCGCCACCGGCAGGCCCAGCGCCACGCGGCGGTGCCCGGCGAGCGCGCGGATGGCCGCACCGGTCGCGCGGCGCAGCGCCTCGGCGTCGGGGGAGGCCCCCACGCCCGTGAGGGCGACGAGACCGGTGCCCAGTCCCGCGACGCCCGGCACGAGGTGGACCTGACCGGCCGCCCCGGTGGCGCCGATGGCGACGGCGGCGTCGACGAGGGCGGAGCGGGTCGCCCGGGGGAGGTCCTCACCCCCCAGCAGGACGGGCGCGGTGGCCTTCGCACCCGGCGCGGCGGGCGTCAGCCCGAGCACCAGGGCGTCCACCGACACGCTCTTGACCGACTTGCTGCTGAGGAGGAGACGCGGCACCCGGGCACCCTAACGTGACCGTGTGCGAGCAGCCGGGGACGAGGGTGGGGCGGACGGGACCGGGCCGGAGGTCGTCCCGGGGGTCCGGTGGCGGCCCGTCGTGCCCGACGACGCCCCGGTGCTGTCGGTCCTGTGCCGGCTGACGGGGGACAGCGGCGCCGACGCGAGCGCCCGCACGGCCTTCCCCGACCTGCTCGGTGACGTGTACGCCGCGCCCTACGCCCACGCCTACGGCGTCGACGGCGCCTCCTTCGGCACCCTCGTCCTCGACGAGGAGGGCCCGGCGGGCTACGTGCTGGGCTGCCTCGACACGGCCCGGTTCGAGGCCTGGCGCGAGGAGCACTGGTGGCCGCCGCTGCGCCGCCGGTACCCGCGCCCGGAGGACGGGTTCGCCGGCACCTACGACGAGTGGCTCCTGCGGATCGTCCACGAGGGCGTGCGGCCGGACCCGCTGTGGGCGGACGACTCCTCGCAGCAGTCACCGCGGTACCCCTCGCACCTGCACGTCGACCTGCTGCCGCGGCTGCAGGGGCGCGGGCTCGGCCGGCGGCTCGTCGACCGGCTGTGCGCCCAGCTGGCCGCCGCGGGGTCCCCGGGCGTGCACCTGGGGGTCTCGGCGGCCAACCCCGGTGCGGTGGAGTTCTACCGCCGCACCGGGTTCATCGAGCTGGACCGCTCGGCCACCGGTCACACGTTCGGGCGGGCGCTGTCCTCGTCGGGGGCGGCCTCGGTCTGAGCCTCCGGGGCGGCCTCGGGCTCGGGCTCGATCTCGGGTTCTGATTCCGGCTCGGGCTCGGGTTCCGGGTCCGGCAGCGGCGGCAGGTCCGCCTCGTCGGCCGCGGCGAGCGTCTGCGCCGCCCGCAGCACCCCGACGGCGGCGAGGGCACCGGCCCCGCCCCCGCGCCCGGCGCCGAGCTCGAGCACGGGCGGCAGCTTGAGCCGCTCGGCGGCCAGGGCCTGCGCCGGTTCGGCCGTCGAGGCCCCCAGCTGCCACCACTTCTCCGCACCCGGGACCCCGCGGGAGGCCAGCAGGGCCGCCGCGATCCCGAGGCTGCCGTCGAGCAGGACGGGGGTGCGGCGGGCGGCCGAGCGGAGCAGGAACCCGACGGCCGCCGCGACGTCGGCGCTGCCGACGGCCTGCAGGACGGCGGTCGGCCGCGTCGCCAGCTTGCGGCCGCGGCGGACGGCGTCGCGCACGGCGGCGGTCTTGCGCATCCAGGCGTCGTCGTCGATCCCGCTGCCGCGGCCCACGACGTCGACCGCGCCCTTGCGCAGGCAGACGGCCACGAGCGTCGAGGCGACCGCCGTGGCGCCGACCCCCAGGTCGCCCAGCACGAGCAGGTCCACGCCGGCGTCGACGGCGGCGTCGGCCACCTCGGCGCCCGTCCGCACGGCCGCCTCGACCTCGGCCTCGGTCAGGGCGTCCTCGCGGGCGACGTCGCCGGAGGGGTGCAGGGCCCCGGTCAGGACGGAGGCCGGGACGTCCACGGGTCCGTCCGCGCCCCAGTCCACACCCAGGGCGTGCACCTCGACGTGCGCGCCGACCTGCGCGGCCAGGGTGGCGACGGGTCCGCGCCCGGCGACCAGGTCGCGGACGGCGGAGGCGGTCCAGCCCGGTTCCAGGCGGGAGATGCCGCGCGCCGCGACACCGTGGTCGCCGGCGAAGACGACGAGGCGGACGCGGTCCAGCGGCGCGGCGACGTCCCGGTCCTGCGTCCCGGCCAGCCACCGCGCGAGCTCGTCGGCGCGGGAGGCCGGGAGCAGGGGCGCCACCCGGCGCGGCCGCGCCTCGGAGGTGTGCGGGGAGCGCAGGCCCTCCGCGATCTCGCGCAGGTTCAACGGCCGCGGGCCGTCGGTCATCGGGACTCCTCGTGGACGGGGGCGGGGCGTGGTGCGGGGAAGGGTCCGCGTGTGCCCCGGCATGGTCCCACCCGCTCGTCCCGGTGGCGGTGCGCCCACCGTCCGGCGGGTCGCACACGGACAGGGTTGTCGCGCCGGAGCGCCCCGCCTACCGTGAACGCACCCGGGCCCGAGGACGGCCCCGGGGGGAGGTCGGGGGATGACGTCGGGGGAGTCGACCGGGGCGCGCGAGGACTGGCTGGCCCGGACGGCCGGTACCGCGGTGGGCACACCGCTGCCCGGAGCCCGTGAGCTCGTCTCCTCCTCCTGGTGGCGCGCCCGGCGCACGGGCCTGGACCCCGACCGCGTCGCCCCGCCCGTCGTGGCCGACCCCTCCGACCTGCGCGCCCGTCGCGAGGCGCACCCGCTGGCCGCCGTGCTGCCGACCGCCCGCCGGCTGCTCCTGGCCGAGCCCCTGGGCGTGCCCGTCCTCATGGCCGTCAGCGACGCCGACGGGACGCTGCTGTGGGTGGAGGGCGACGCGGGTCTGCGGCGGGCCGCCGACCGGATGGCCTTCACCGAGGGCGCCCGCTGGAGCGAGGACGTCGCCGGCACCAACGCGCCCGGCACGGCGCTGGCCCTGGGACGACCCGTCCGGGTGAGCCAGGGGGAGCACTACGCCACGGCCGTGGCGGGGTGGAGCTGTTCGGCGGCCCCGGTCCGCCACCCCCTGACCGGTGAGGTCCTCGGCGTCCTGGACCTCACCGGGGGCGACGACCTCGGCCGCGAGCGGGCCCTGGAGTTCGTGCAGGCCGCCGTCGGGGCCGTGGAGGCCGAGCTGCGGGTGGTGGCCCTGCGGCGCCGGCTCGCGCCCGGGGTGGCCGCACCGACGCCCACGACACCCCGCCTGTCGGTCCTCGGGCCCGCGCCGACGCTCACGGCCGGAGGTCAGACCCGTCCGTTGTCGTTGCGGCACAGCGAGGTCCTGCTCCTCCTGGCCCTCGCGCCGGCGTCGGGGCTGTCCGCCGCGCAGCTCGCGGCCGAGCTCGACGAGCGCGACCTCGCCCCCGTCTCGGTGCGCGCCGAGGTCCACCGCCTGCGGGCGGTCCTGCGCGACCGCACGCACGGTGGCCTGGACCTGTCGCCGGCGCCCTACCGGGTCGTCGGGGAGCTGCGCTGCGACGCGCTCGACGTGCGCACCGCGCTGCGGGCCGGACGGGTCCGCGAGGCCGTCGCGGACTGGTCGGGGGACCTGCTGCCGGGATCGGACGCGCCGGGGGTCCGCGACCTGCGCGAGGAGCTGCTCCTGGAGCTGCGCTCGGCCGTCCTGGAGGGCGACGACGACCGCGCCCTGCTGGAGTTCTCGCGCACCGAGGCCGGTCGCCGCGACGTCGTCGTCGCCCGCGACCTCGTCGCGCGGTTGGGTCCCGGTGACCCCGGCCGCGCGGAGGCGCTGGCCCGCTGGGAGCGGCTGCGCGGCTGACCCTGGCCGGGAGGTGCAACGGCGTTGCAACGCCCGCGGGCGCAGGGTGGGGCCACGGCGACGGAGCAGTCGTCGTCCCCTCACCGTGGAGGTCTCCCATGCCGGTCTACGAGGCACCCGGACGCGCCGGGAGCGTCGTCGAGTACGCCGACCGCTACGACCACTGGATCGGCGGCGAACGCGTCGCCCCCGCCGAGGGCCAGTACTTCGAGAACCCCAGTCCCGTCAACGGCCAGACGTTCACCGAGGTCGCCCGCGGCACGGCCGCCGACATCGAACGCGCCCTCGACGCCGCGCACGCCGCCGCCCCCGCCTGGGGCCGGACGTCCGTCGCCGAACGCGCCCTCGTCCTGAACCGCATCGCCGACCGCATCGAGGCGAACCTCGAGAAGCTGGCCGTCGCCGAGTCGTGGGACAACGGCAAACCCGTCCGCGAGTGCCTCGCCGCCGACCTGCCCCTCGTCGTGGACCACCTGCGGTACTTCGCCGGGGTCGTCCGCGCCCAGGAGGGCGGGATCTCCCAGATCGACGACGACACCGTCGCGTACCACTTCCACGAACCCCTCGGCGTGGTCGGGCAGATCATCCCCTGGAACTTCCCGCTGCTCATGGCGATCTGGAAGCTGGCCCCCGCGCTCGCGGCGGGCAACGCCGTCGTCCTCAAGCCGGCCGAGCAGACGCCGGCCTCGATCATGCTGCTCATGGACGTCATCGGGGACCTGCTGCCCCCGGGCGTCGTCAACGTCGTCAACGGGTTCGGCGCCGAGGCCGGCAAACCCCTGGCGAGCAACCCGCGCATCCGCAAGATCGCCTTCACGGGCGAGACGACCACCGGCCGGCTGATCATGCAGTACGCCAGCCAGAACCTCATCCCCGTGACCCTGGAACTCGGCGGCAAGAGCCCGAACGTGTTCTTCGACGACGTCGCCGCCGAGCGCGACGACTTCTACGACAAGGCCCTCGAGGGGTTCACGATGTTCGCCCTCAACCAGGGCGAGGTGTGCACGTGCCCGTCGCGGGCCCTGGTGCAGAGCGGCATCTACGACTCGTTCCTGGCCCACGCCCTCGAGCGGACGAAGGCCGTCAAGCAGGGCAACCCGCTCGACACCGAGACGATGATCGGCGCGCAGGCCAGCAACGACCAGCTCGAGAAGATCCTGTCCTACATCGACATCGGCAAGAAGGAGGGCGCGAGGCTGCTGACGGGCGGGGAGCGCGCCGACCTCGGCGGGGAGCTGTCCGGCGGGTACTACGTGAACCCGACGGTGTTCGAGGGCGACAACTCGATGCGCATCTTCCAGGAGGAGATCTTCGGGCCCGTCGTCTCCGTCACCCGGTTCGACCACCCGGACGACGCCCTGAAGATCGCCAACGACACGCTCTACGGCCTCGGGGCGGGCGTGTGGTCGCGCGACATCCACCTCGCCTACCGCATGGGCCGCGGCATCCAGGCCGGGCGGGTGTGGACGAACAACTACCACGCCTACCCCGCGCACGCGGCGTTCGGCGGGTACAAGAGCTCGGGGATCGGCCGCGAGAACCACGCCATGATGCTCGACCACTACCAGCAGACGAAGAACCTGTTGGTCAGCTACTCGACGTCCAAGCTCGGTTTCTTCTGAGGTGGCCGTCGGTCTGACCCCGGAGGCCGCGGCGGAGCTCCGCAGCCTCCGGGCCCGGCACGGGGACCTGATGTTCCACCAGTCCGGGGGGTGCTGCGACGGCAGTTCTCCCATGTGCTTCGCGGACGGCGACTTCATCCTGTCGGACGCGGACGAGTTCCTCGGGAACGTCGAGGTCCCACCGCTCGACGGTGCGGACGGACGGACCGAGGGGTTCACCGTGGGTGTGTGGATGTCGAAGGAGCAGTACCGGGTGTGGTCGCACACGGAGCTGACCATCGACCTGGTCCCCGGCCGGGGTTCGGGGTTCTCCCTGGAGGCCCCGGACGGGGTGCGGTTCCTCGTCCGCTCCGACGTCTGCCGCGTCTGAGCCCCGCCGGGGGGCGCCGCTCGCTACGGTGGCGCCATGAGCTCCCGTGACGTCGTCTTCGCGCTCGTCGGCTACGGCGGCGGTGGCCGGTTCTTCCACGCCCCCGTCGTCGAGGGGGCCGTGGGCACCCGGCTGGGGTTCGTCGTCACGACGAATCCCGACCGGGCGGCCCTGGCCCGTGCCGAGCACCCCGGGGTCGAGGTCGTCGGCTCGACGGCGGAGGCCGTCGCCGCCGGGGCCGAGGTCGTCGTCGTGTCGACCCCGGCCGCGACGCACACGGCGCTGACGGACGAGGCGCTCGACCTCGGCGCGCACGTCGTGTGCGACAAGCCGTTCGCGCTCGACGCGGCCGCCGCGGAGGCGACCGTCCAGCGCGCCCGGGCGGCCGGGCGGCTGCTCTCGCCGTACCAGAACCGCCGCTGGGACTCCGACCTGCTGACGCTGCGTCGGGTGCTGGCCGACGGCGAGCTCGGGGACGTGGTGCGCTTCGAGTCCGCCTTCGAGCGGTGGGAACCGACCGACCCGCCCGCCGCCGGCGGCGGGTTGCTGCGCGACTTCGGCGCCCACCTCGTCGACCAGGCGCTGCACCTGTTCGGCCCGGTCACCGCCGTCGCCGCGCAGAGCCGCGGCGCGGACGGTGCGGAGCTGGAGTTCCGCCTTCAGCTGACGCACCGCGACGGCGTGCGCAGCGAACTGTCGGGCTCGTGGAAGCAGCCCGTGCCGGGGCCGCGGTTCCGGCTCACCGGCACGGCGGGGACCTTCGTCGTGGACTCGCCGATGGACGTCCAGGAGGAACTCCTCGTCGCCGGCCGGACGCCCCGGGGGGACGGTGCGGCGTGGGGGAGCGAACCGCCGAGCCGCTGGGGTGCGCTCGCCGTCGGCGGTGGTCAGGTGCGACGGGTGCCGAGCGAGCAGGGTCGCTGGCCCGACTTCTACACGGCGTTCGCGGCGGCCGTGCGCGGTGAGGGGCCCGTGCCCGTGGAGGCGTCGGACGCCGTGCGCACCTGCCGGGTCGTGGACGCGGCCCGCGAGGCCGCCCGGACCGGCGAGGTCGTCCGTCTCACGGACTGAGACGCTCATTCCGGGACTTGGACACCTCACAGGCCGCACGTAGTCTGCGGGGACACCCGGAGCGGCGACGGCGACCCCGGTGCGCAGCGGGTGTCGACCGCCCGGCCAGGAGGACCCCTGGGGGCTCCCTCCCGTCCCGATGCCCCGAAGGTTCCGCCATGTCCGCCACGTCAGGCCCCACGCAGACGACGACGCAGACCGCGCCGCCCACCAACCCCGTCGGCAAGGTCGCCGCCGCCAGCCTCATCGGCACGACGATCGAGTTCTACGACTTCTACGTCTACGCCACGGCGGCCGTGCTGGTGTTTCCGGCGCTGTTCTTCCCCTCCGACAACGACACCGCGGCGACGCTCGCCTCGCTGGCCACGTTCGCCATCGCCTTCGTCGCCCGCCCCGTCGGGTCCGTGTTCTTCGGCCACTTCGGGGACCGGGTGGGGCGCAAGACGACGCTCGTCGCGGCACTGCTCGTCATGGGGATCTCGACCGTCCTCATCGGTGTGCTGCCCACGCACGCCTCCGCGGGCAACCTCGCCCCGGCGCTGCTGTGCGTCCTGCGGTTCGGGCAGGGGTTCGGCCTCGGCGGGGAGTGGGGCGGCGCGGCGCTGCTGGCGACGGAGAACGCCCCGCCCCACCGCCGGGCCCTCTACGGCATGTTCCCCCAGCTCGGGGCGCCGTTCGGGTTCGTCCTGGCCAACACCCTCTTCATCCTGCTGGCGACGCAGATGGACGACGCGACGTTCCTGTCCTGGGGCTGGCGCGTCCCGTTCCTGCTGAGCGCCCTGCTCGTCGTCCTCGGTCTGTGGATCCGGCTGAGCCTGGCCGAGACGCCGGTCTTCGCCAAGGCCCTCGCCGAGGAGCGCGCCGTGCGCGTCCCCGTCGCCGAGACGTTCCGCCGCAGCGGCAAGGTCGTCGTGCTCGGCGCGTTCTCGGTCATGCTCACGTACACGCTCTTCTACCTGACCACGACGTGGTCGCTGAGCTACGGCACGAAGACCCTGGGCTACTCGCGCCAGCAGTTCCTGCTCATGCTGTGCGTCGCCGTCCTCTTCATGGCCGCCGCGACGCCGCTGTCGGGCTGGCTCTCGGACCGCTTCGGGCGCCGGCCGGTGCTGGCGAGCGCGATGGTCGGCGGTGCGGTCGTCGGCCTGCTCACCGGGCCGCTGCTCGGGTCGGGGCAGACGTCCCTCGTCATGGTCTGGCTGTGCGCCGGGCTGTTCTTCATGGGGCTCGTCTTCGGGCCGATCGGCGCCTACCTGCCCGAGCTGTTCCCGACGAACGTCCGCTACACGGGGGCCTCGCTGGCCTTCAACTCCGGGTCGATCCTCGGCGCCTCGCTCGCGCCCTACACCGCGGTCCAGCTCGCCTCCGCGCTCGGCGTCGGCTGGGTCGGCTACTACCTCGCCGGCACGGCCGTCGTGAGCCTCGTCTCACTGGCCCTGCTGCGCGAGACCCGTACCGCCTCGCTCGACTGACCCCCGTTAGGGTGCAGGCGTGGCCGGCGGACGTGCGTACAAGACCCTCTACCGGCACGTCCTGACCCGCATCGACGCCGAGGTCGCACACCGCTGGGCGTTCGCCGGGATGCGGCTCGCCGGCCGCGTCCCGGTGGTCCCGGACGTCTTGCGCCGCAGCTTCACCACCGACGACGACCGGTTGCGGGTGCGGGCCCTCGGGCTCGACTTCCCGACCCCGCTCGGGCTCGCGGCAGGCTTCGACAAGAACGCGACGGGACTGGGCTCGCTGGGGCACTTCGGGTTCTCCTGCGTCGAGGTCGGCACCGTCACGGCGCTGCCGCAGCCGGGGAACCCCAAGCCCCGGCTGCACCGGCTCGTGGCCGACCGCGCCGTCGTGAACCGGATGGGGTTCAACAACGACGGGGCCGAGGTCGTCGCGAAGCGGTTGCGGCAGTACCGCGCCGTCCCGCCCGCGCACCCCGTCGTCGTCGGCGTGAACATCGGCAAGAGCAAGGTCGTCGAGGAGGACGACGCGGCCGCGGACTACGCGACCTCCGCGCGGCTGCTGGCCCCCTACGCCGACTACCTCGTCGTCAACGTCTCCTCCCCGAACACCCCCGGACTGCGGAACCTGCAGGCCGTCGAGAAGCTGCGGCCGGTCCTGTCCGCGGTGCGCGAGGCCGCCGACGGCGCCGCGCACCGGCACGTCCCGCTCCTGGTGAAGATCGCCCCGGACCTGTCCGACGACGACGTCGACGCCGTGGCCGACCTCGCCCTCGAACTCGGCCTGGACGGGATCGTCGCGACGAACACGACCATCGGGCGCGAGGGGCTGCGGACCCCCGCGGACGTCGTCGGGGCCGCGGGCGGCGGGGGACTGTCCGGTGCCCCGCTCAAGGCCCGGTCGCTGGAGGTGCTGCGCCGGCTGGCCGCGCGCACCCACGGCTCGCTCGTCCTCGTCGGGGTCGGCGGCATCGAGACGGCGGCCGACGTCGCCGAACGCCTCGACGCCGGGGCCTCCCTGGTCCAGGCCTACACGTCGTTCATCTACGAGGGTCCCGGCTGGGCGCGGCGGGTCCTCGACGAGCTCGCGGCGAGCCGGATGCGCCGGGAGAGCGACCGCTAGTCCCGAGTTGTGGGGTGGGTCCGCGCGGGTGACGCTTCGACGGTTGCCCGAGCGAAACCCCGAGGAGATCCGTGACCGACACGGCCCGGCGCCCCACCCCCGAGCAGGACCGGGGCGCCCCCGACCCCAACCGTTGGCGCGCCCTCGCGGTGTGCCTCGTCGTGGGGTTCATGACCCTGCTGGACGTCTCCATCGTCAACGTCGCCCTGCCCTCCATCGAGTCCTCCCTCGGGGCGGGGTCCTCGCAGGTCCAGTGGATCGTCGCGGGGTACGCGCTCGCCTTCGGGCTCGTCCTCGTCCCCGCCGGGCGCATCGGTGACCTGTACTCGCGCCGGCTGATGTTCGTCGTGGGCCTCGGCGGGTTCGTCCTGACGAGCGCGGCCGCCGGGCTCGTCCAGTCGGCGACAGCGCTGGCCGTCGTCCGGCTGGCGCAGGGCATCAGCGCCGGCCTGGTCAACCCGCAGGTCCTCGCCCTCATCCAGCAGTTGTTCACCGGCGCCGAGCGGGGCCGGGCGTTCGGCGCCTTCGGCACGACGATCGGGTTGTCGACCGCCGTCGGCCCGCTCCTCGGCGGCGGCATCCTCGCCGTCTTCGGCGAGCAGGAGGGCTGGCGCGGGGTGTTCCTCGTCAACGTCCCCATCGGGATCGTCCTCATCCCGCTGGCGTGGAAGTGGTTGCCCGGCAGGGACCCGAACCGCTCACCCGGCCGGCTGCACCTCGACGTCCCGGGGCTGCTGCTGCTCGCCGCCGCCACCGTCCTGGGCATGCTGCCGTTCGTCCTGACCACCGGGCAGGGGGACTCGCCCGCCCGCTGGTGGTTCCTGCTGCCCGCCGCCGTCCTGCTCGTCGCGTTCGTGGCGTGGGAGCGGTGGGAGGGCCGGCACGGCCGCGAGCCCGTCGTGGACGCCGATCTCGTCAGGACCCGGTCCTACCGCAACGGAGCCCTCGTCGGCATCGCCTACTTCGCGGGGTTCACGGGGATCTTCCTCGTGGTGACGCTCTACCTGCAGTCCGGCCTCGGTCTCGCGCCGTGGCAGGCCGGACTGGTGCAGACGCCGTTCGCCGTGCTGTCCGGGATCTTCGCGCAGGTCGGGGGCCGCCAGGTCGCGACGCGGGGGCGGACCGTCGTCGTCATCGGGCTCGCCGTGGTCGCGGTGGGGCTGCTCGCCGCCGACCTCGTCGCCGCCTCGGTGCAGGGGACGTCCGGGGCGATCGCCTTGTCCGCGTGCCTCGCCGTCGCGGGGGCCGGTTCCGGCCTCGTCATCTCCCCGAACCAGACGCTCGCCCTCGCCGACGTCCCCCCGCGGGTCGCGGGCGTGGCCGGCGGGGTGCTGCAGACGGGGCAGCGCGTCGGCTCGGCCGTCGGCGTCGCCGCCACCACGGCGATCTTCTTCTCCACCGTCGCCGGTTCCGGCCTCGGCGGGCAGGCCCGTTCGGCCGGGTCGGGGCAGGGGACGCCGCCGCAGGTGCAGGACGTCTTCGGGCAGGCCCTCTCGCACGGGTTGCGCGTCTCGCTCGGCCTCGTGCTGCTGGCCCTGGTCCTGGCGGTGTTCGACCTGCTGCGTCGCCAGGGGCACGGTCCGGGGGCCGGTGGCCACGGGCACCACGGCGCGCACGACGCCTCGGTGGCCAAGCACCGCGCCGGGTAGCGTCGTCCCGTGAGACCGACGCAGTGGACGTGGACCTACGAGGACGCCGAGGGCCGGGCCGTCGAGGGGGAGGGCGCCGTCTTCCCGACGCAGTCCGACGCCGAGGTGTGGATCGGCGAGGCGTGGCGCGGGCTGCGCGAGCAGGGCGTCGAGAACGCCCACCTGTGGGCCGACGGCGCGAAGGTGTACGGGCCGCTCTCGTTGCGCCCCGCCGACTGACGCAACCTCCGGGGGAGTCCTCGTCGACGCATCCGGCTCATCCTGTGAGCCGGATGCGTCAACGATCCCACCCCCACGTGACCCGCGGAGGGGTCAGGAGGGGCGTTCGGTGGGGGAGGTCGCGGCGGTGCGGGCCGGGTCCCTCTCGACGACGTCGCCGAGGACGTCGTCGATGCGCTGCAGCAGTTCGGCCGGGATCGTCACCCCGGACGCCTTGACGTTCTCCTGCACCTGCTCGGGGCGGGAGGCGCCGATGATCGCCGAGGCGACGTTGTCGTTCTGCAGCACCCACGCCACGGCGAGCTGGGCCATCGACAGCTCGAGCTCGCGCGCGACCGACTTCAGCTCCTGGACCCGCGACAGCACGTCGTCGCGCATCCAGCGGCTGATCATCTGCTTGCCGCCCTTCTCGTCCGTGGCGCGGCTGCCCTCCGGCGGTGCCCCGCCCGGGGTGTACTTCCCGGTCAGCACGCCCTGGGCGACGGGGGAGAAGACGATCTGCGAGATGCCGAGTTCCCGCGAGGTCGGGACCACCTCGGGCTCGATGACGCGGTAGAGCGCGGAGTACTGCGGCTGGTTGGAGATGAGCTGGAACCCCAGCTCGTCGGCGAGCTCGTGGCCCTGCCGCAACTGGTCGGCGGTCCACTCGCTGACGCCGATGTAGAGCGCCTTGCCCGCGCGGACGACGTCGGCGAAGGCCTGCATCGTCTCCTCGACGGGCGTCGCCACGTCCCAGCGGTGCGCCTGGTAGACGTCGACGTGGTCGGTGCCGAGGCGGCGCAGCGATCCGTCGATCGACTCCAGGACGTGCTTGCGGGAGAGGCCGGAGTCGTTGTGCCCCTTGGGGCCGGTGGGGAAGTAGACCTTGGTGAGGATCTCGAGGCTCTCGCGGCGCTGCCCCTTCAACGCCGTGCCGAGGACCGTCTCGGCGGCCGTGTTGGCGTAGACGTCGGCCGTGTCGAACGTCGAGATGCCGGCGTCGAGGGCGGCGTGCACGCACGCGACGGCCGCCTCGTTCTCGACCTGAGAACCGTGGGTGAGCCAGTTGCCGTAGGTGATCTCGGAGACTTTCAGACCACTGCGACCGAGGTGTCGGAACTCCATGGTCGTGAACCTAACCCGACGCCCCGCGGGGGTCGAGGGTCGGGGTTCTCAGACGGCCAGCGCCTCCGGGGCGCGGCGGTCCACGGTGGTGGACCGCGCGGCGAGCAGGACGCGCGTCGCACCGGCCGCGGTGAGGGCCGCCCCACCGAGGTGCAGGACGACAGCCAGACCGGGCAGGCCGTCCAGGCTCTGGAACGTGCCGAGCGCGGCCTGGGCCACGAAGAGCACGAGCAGGAGGGTGGCGCGGCGGCGGACCAGGTCGTCGCCGGCGCGCTTGGCGACCACGACGACCGCGGCCGCCAGGGCCAGGGCGGCCAGCGCGAACACGCCGTGCACGACGGTGATCGTCGCCCAGTGCACCGGGATGCGGTGCACCTCGGCGCTGTCGCCGGGGTGCGGACCGGCGCCCGTCACGACGGTGCCGACCACGACCACGACGCCGGTCGCGGCGACCAGCCAGCGCGCGAGGCGGCGGGTGGCCTCGGCCGGTGCCGGGACGACCGCCCGGTGGGCGATGTCGTAGCTGACGGTCGTGGAGACGAGCAGGGCGATCGCGGCGAGGAAGTGCAGGGCCACGACGTAGGGGTTCAGGCCGGTGAGGACGGTGATGCCGCCCACGACCGCGTTGAGCAGGACGCCGACGAACTGGCCCCAGGCCGAGAACAGCAGCGCGCGGTGGCGCGGCCGCTGCAGGAGGCAGGCGATGATGACGGCCCCCACGGCGACGCAGATGACCGTCGTCAGCATGCGGTTGCCGAACTCGATCGCGCCGTGCAGGCCGGTGGCGGCCGTGGCGGACGTGAAGGAGTCGTCGGTGCAGCGCGGCCACGTCGGGCAGCCCAGCCCGGAGCCGGTGACGCGGACGGTGCCGCCGGTGACGATGATGAGGACCGCGACGGCGACGGCGATCGTCGTCGTCCAGCGGACCGCGCGGGAGTGGGTCGTGGGTGCGGGGCTCACGGCGCGGGGCTCAGGCGGGGTGGGCGCCGCGGGCCACCATGGGGACCGGGCGGCGCATGCGGCGGATCTGCAGGGCGCGGGTGACCCCGTAGCCGACGAGCCCGCGCTCGGGAGCGTCGAACTTGGCGGCGACGGCCCGCTTCACCTTGCGGCCCAGCAAGATGCTGTCGATCACGACGATCGCGAGCATCGCGTAGATCAGCAGGGTGGTGCCGAGCACCAGCGTCGTCGACCCCAGCGGGGTGGCGACCATCGACAGGACCAGCGAGATCCCGGCGATGATGAGGAAGTACTCGCCCACGTTGCGGCGGGCGTCGACGACGTCGCGGACGAACCGCTTCTGCGGACCGCGGTCGCGGATCGGCAGGTAGCGCTCGTCCCCGGTGAGCAGGGCGGCCTGCATCTTGGCGCGCTCCTCGCGCTGCGCCGCGCGGTTCGCCTTCTGCGCCTCCTTGCGGTCGGCCGGGACGAGCGGGCGCTGGTTGCGGGCCTGCGCCTCGCTGCGCTTGGGCGTCGGGCGTCCCTTGCCACCCACCTTCGTCAGCTCGACGGCGGGCGCCTCCACCGTGGGGGCCGACTTGTCCTTCGAGCGTCCGAACACACGTGAAGGGTACGTCACCGGGGGAGGCCGGAACGGCGCTGCGGCGCCGCTGTGTAGCGTCCCCGGTGTGAGTGATGCCACGGTCCCGACCGACGACAGCCCCCGTCCCGGCACCGACCGCGCGGACGAAGGGGTGGCCGGCCGGCTCGCGACGCTGCGCGCCGCCTCGGCCGCCCAGGACGCCGCGACCCGGGCCGACCTCGAGGCCCTCGTCCGCCTCCCCAGCGTCTCGGCCCGCGCCTTCGACGCCACCCACGTCCACGCCAGCGCCGCCGCCGTCGCCGAGCTGCTGCGGGGGGCCGGGGTGCCGCAGGTCGACGTGGTGACGGCCCGGGCGGCCGGCGTCGGCCCCGACGGCGCCGACCTGGAGTCCCACCCCGCGGTCATCGCCCACCGCCCCGCCCCGGCCGGGGCGCCGACGGTCCTGCTGTACGCCCACCACGACGTCCAGCCGCCGGGGCGCGACGAGGACTGGTCGAGCCCGCCGTTCGAGCCGACCGAGCGCGACGGCCGGCTGTTCGGCCGCGGTGCCGCCGACGACAAGGCCGGCGTCATGGCGCACGTGCACGCGCTGCGGACGCTGCTGCCGACGTGGGGCCCGGACGAGGGGGTCGGGGTCACCGTCTTCGTCGAGGGGGAGGAGGAGATCGGGTCCCCGACGTTCGCCGCCTTCCTCGACGAGCACCGCGAGGCCCTCGCAGCCGACGTCATCGTCGTGGCCGACTCCGGCAACTGGCGGGTCGGCGTGCCGGCGCTCACGACGACGCTGCGCGGCCTCGTCGACTGCGACGTGACCGTCGACGTCCTGTCCCACGCGGTGCACTCCGGGGTCAACGGCGGGCCGGTGCTGGACGCGCTGACCTGCCTGGCCCGGCTGCTCGCGACGCTGCACGACGCCGACGGGGACGTCGCCGTCGACGGGCTGCACACCTCCCAGGCGCCCGTGGTCGACCTCGACGAGGCCACCTTCCGCGCCGACGCGGGCGTGCTGCCCGAGGTGCGGCTGGCCGGGACGGGCACGGTCGCCGACCGGCTGTGGACCAAGCCGGCCATCTCGGTCATCGGCCTGGACGCCACGCCCGTGGACCGCGCGAGCAACACGCTCGTCCCGTCGGCCCGCGCGAAGATCAGCATGCGGATCGCCCCAGGCCAGGACCCCTCGGCCGCGATGACCGCGCTGCGCCGGCACCTGCTCGCCAACGCGCCCTTCGGTGCGCGCGTGCGCGTGGACGACGGGGAGCTGGGCCAGGCCTTCTCGGCCGACACCTCGGCCCCGGCCCACGCCGTCGCCCGCGAGGCGTTCACGGCGGCGTTCGGCGTCCCGGCCGTCGAGATGGGCATGGGCGGGTCGATCCCGTTCATCGCCGAGCTGTCCGCGGTCTACCCGCGGGCCGCCATCCTCGTGACGGGGGTCGAGGACCCCGACTCGCGCGCCCACGGCGCCGACGAGTCGCTGCACCTGGAGGACTTCACCAGGGTCTGCCTCGGGGAGGTCCTGCTGCTGGACGGCCTCGCCGGGCGGGGGACCGCCGCCGGGCGGGCGTAACCTGCTGTGGTCCGACCCGCCGGGGAACACGGCGACCGCCCCGGCGGTTGACCCCGACGACAGCCCGCCGCGAGCGCTACCGGAGACGATGCTCATGACCACCACCAGCGACACCACCGCGACCGCCGAGCCGGCGACCCACGGAGTCCTGCTGACCGACGTGGCCGCGACCAAGGTGCGCACCCTGCTCGAGCAGGAGGGTCGCGACGACCTGCGGCTGCGCATCGCCGTCCAGCCCGGCGGCTGCTCCGGCCTCATCTACCAGCTCTACTTCGACGAGCGCACCCTCGACGGGGACGCCGTGCGCGACTTCGACGGCGTCGGGGTCGTCGTGGACAAGATGAGCGGCCCCTACCTCGACGGCGCGACGATCGACTTCGCCGACACCATCGAGAAGCAGGGCTTCACCATCGACAACCCGAACGCCGGGAGCAGCTGCGCCTGCGGTGACTCCTTCAGCTGACCGAGCCTCCGGCCGACCGGCCCCCGCCCCCTCTCCGGGGACGGGGGCCGCTCGCGTCTGGGCGCTGGCCCCGCCGCGTGAGCCGGTCGGCCGGCAGCGCTTCGACGTCGGCCGGTCCCGGTTCGCCTTCGGCGACGTCGCCGTCGAGGAGGGCGAGGACCTCGTCGCGGCCGGGGGCGACCTGCAGCCGGCGACCGTCCTGGAGGCCTACCGCTCCGGCCTGTTCCCCATGGGCCTGGGCGGGGGTGGTCGAGGGCCGCTGGGCTGGTGGTCCCCGGACCCCCGTGGCGTGCTCGTCCCCGAGCGCGTGCACGTCTCACGCTCGTTGCGGCGGTCGCTGCGCACGTTCGAGGTCCGCCTCGACACGGCCTTCGACGACGTCGTGGCCGGCTGCGCGGACCCCTCCCGGCAGGGCGCCTGGATCACCGAGGACGTCGCCCGCGCCTACGGCCGCCTGCACCGCCTGGGGTGGGCCCACTCGGTCGAGGTGTGGCGCGACGGGCAGCTCGTGGGCGGTCTGTACGGCATCAGCCTCGGCGGCCTGTTCGCGGCCGAGTCCAAGTTCCACCGCGTGACCGACGCCTCCAAGGCGGCCGTGGTGGCGCTGGCGGAGGTCATGACGTCGGACGGCGTCAGCGGCCGTCTCGTCGACGTCCAGTGGCGCACGGAGCACCTGGCGACGCTGGGGGTCCAGGAGGTGTCGCGGGGTGCGTACCTCAGTGCGCTGGGCACCGCCCTGTCCCGACCCGAGCCCCGGCCCCTGCGTCCGGCGGGCCCGGCGCGCCCCGATCGGCCGAACGACTACGACGGGGGGTAGTCTCTCCTCCCGAGGGACCACTCTGCTCAGGACCAACGCGTCAGGAGCACGAAACGTCCCCGTTCACTGCTCGCACGTGGAGAGGCCGACGTTGGGTACGCGAGACTCGGGCGCGACGCGTCGTCGCCGTCCCCCCAAGGCGCTGGTCGCCGGCGCCCTCACCGGCGCTGCGGCGCTGCTGCTGACCGGGTGCGCGGGGGACTGGCCGGAAGCGTCGGCGAGCAACTTCTTCCTGCCGGACGCCAGCATCGGCGCCACCGACATGACCCCGCGGATCTCCCAGCTGTGGGACGGGTCCTGGATCGCCGCCCTCGTGGTCGGCGTCCTGGTCTGGGGTCTGACGATCTGGTGCGTCGTGGCCTACCGCCGTCGCAAGGACGACCCGGAGCTGCCCGCGCAGGTCCGCTACAACATGCCGATCGAGATCCTCTACACGATCGTCCCGGTCATGATGGTCGGCGTCCTCTTCTACTACGTGGCGCGTGACCAGCAGGCCATCCTCGACACCTCCAAGACGCCGGACGTCACCGTCCAGGTCGTCGGCAAGAAGTGGTCGTGGGACTTCAACTACCTCGAGGGCAACGGCGACGCCGCCCAGCCGGGCGTCTACGACACCGGCCGCCAGGCGGACCTGACCGGTCGCGCCGGGGTGGAGCCCGAGCTGCCGACGCTGTACCTGCCGGTCGACGAGACGGTGCAGTTCGACCTGTACTCGCGCGACGTCATCCACTCGTTCTGGATCCCCGCCTTCCTCATGAAGATGGACATGATCCCGGGCAGCCCGAACAAGTTCCAGGTCACCCCCACCAAGGAGGGCGACTTCAAGGGCAAGTGCGCCGAGCTGTGCGGTGAGTACCACTCCGAGATGCTCTTCAACGTCAAGGTCGTCTCGGCGGAGGAGTACCAGCAGCACCTCGACGACCTCGCGGCCGCCGGCCAGACCGGGTCCCTGCCCACGACCCTCGCCGGGGCCGAGGAGCTCGCCGGCGTCCAGGCCGACTCGGTCCACTCGAACGAGGAGGAGAACTGATGGCTGCTGAGAGCCTCGACCTGCCCGGCGCGGCAGCGCGCGTCACCTCGCGCCAGCCGCTCGGTGCGGTCGTCCCGCGCTCCCGCGGTCGCGTCATCGCCAACTGGTTGTCCAGCACCGACCACAAGGTCATCGGCAACCTGTACTTCATCGTCTCGTTCATCTGGTTCCTGCTCGGCGGGATCATGGCGCTGCTCATCCGCGCCGAGCTCTTCGAGCCCGGCATGCAGGTGTTCGCCACCAAGAACGAGTACAACCAGGCCTTCACCATGCACGGCACGGTGATGCTGCTGCTGTTCGCGACCCCGCTCTTCTCGGCGTTCGCGAACGCGATCATGCCGCTGCAGATCGGCGCGCCGGACGTGGCCTTCCCGCGCCTGAACATGTTCGCCTTCTGGCTGTTCCTGTTCGGTGGCCTCATCGCCGGCGCCGGTTTCATCACCCCCGGCGGGGCGGCGAGCTTCGGCTGGTTCGCCTACGCGCCGCTGAGCGACGTCGTCCACTCCCCGGGGCTGGGCGGCAACCTCTGGGTCATGGGCCTGGCGTTCTCCGGGTTCGGCACGATCCTCGGTGCGGTCAACTTCATCACCACGATCATCTGCATGCGCGCCCCCGGCATGACGATGTTCCGGATGCCGATCTTCACCTGGAACACGCTCATCACGAGCGTCCTGATCCTCATGGCCTTCCCCGTGCTGGCCGCCGCGCTGCTCGCGCTGGCCGCGGACCGCATCATGGGCGCCCACGTCTTCGAGGCCGCCAACGGTGGCCCGATCCTGTGGCAGCACCTGTTCTGGTTCTTCGGGCACCCGGAGGTCTACATCATCGCGCTGCCGTTCTTCGGCATCGTGACGGAGATCTTCCCGGTGTTCAGCCGCAAGCCGGTCTTCGGGTACAAGGGACTCGTCTTCGCGACGATCTCCATCGCCGGGCTGTCCGTGACCGTGTGGGCCCACCACATGTACGTCACCGGCAAGGTCCTGCTGCCGTTCTTCGCCTTCATGACGATGCTCATCGCCGTCCCGACGGGCGTGAAGTTCTTCAACTGGCTCGGGACGATGTGGCGCGGGTCGCTGACCTTCGACACCCCGATGCTGTGGTCGGTCGGCTTCCTGGTGACGTTCCTCTTCGGTGGTCTGACGGGCGTCATCCTGTCCGCGCCGCCGCTGGACTTCCAGCTGTCCGACTCCTACTTCGTGGTCGCGCACTTCCACTACGTCGTCTTCGGCACGGTCGTGTTCGCGATGTTCGCCGGCTTCTACTTCTGGTGGCCCAAGCTCACCGGGAAGATGCTGCACGAGGGCTGGGGCAAGCTGCACTTCTGGCTGCTGTTCGTCGGGTTCCACACGACGTTCCTCATCCAGCACTGGCTCGGTGCGGCCGGCATGCCGCGCCGCTACGCCGACTACCTCGTGGGCGAGGGCTTCGAGACGATGAACCAGATCTCCACCATCGGGTCGTTCGTCCTGGGCCTGTCCTTCCTGCCCTTCCTCTGGAACGTCTACCGGACCGCCCGCTACGGCGAGAAGGTCACCGTGGACGACCCGTGGGGCTACGGCGCCTCCCTGGAGTGGGCCACGTCCTGCCCCCCGCCGCGGCACAACTTCACGTCGCTGCCGCGCATCCGCTCCGAGCGTCCCGCCTTCGACCTGCACCACCCCGAGGTCGCGGCGCACGACAACCACGACGGTGGCGGCAACCTGCTCGATGCGGTGTACGGCGGCTCCGACCGTCGCGGCCGTGAAGACGTCCACGGAGGGCACTGACCGATGAAGCCTGAAACCTGGCTGTTCTCCGGCGGGATCCTGTTCTTCATCCCCGTCGCCTTCGTCTACGGGATGCTGACCCGCTGGGAGGAGTGGGTGGGCTTCATCGCCCTCCTGCTCACCGGTGGTCTGGCGCTCCTCGTGGGGACGTACCTGACCATCACCGCCCGCCGCATCGACGAGCGCCCCGAGGACAACCCCCGGGCCGACATCTCCGAGGGTGCCGGGGAGCAGGGCTTCTTCTCCCCGCACTCGTGGTGGCCGCTGTACCTGGCCGCCGGTGGCGCGGTCACGTTCTTCGGCGTGGCCGTCGGCTGGTGGCTCTGGCTCATCGGCGTCGTCATCACCGTGCCGATGATCGTCGGCTGGGTGTTCGAGTACTACAAGGGCGAGCACGCCCACTGAGACTGCTCGGCCCGAGGGCCCCGCACCGGACCGGTGCGGGGCCCTCGTGCGTTCCGGGGCCGTGTCACCGATCTGTCACACCGGTCGTGCAACGCGGTGGACCTGCGCGGCGTCCCTCTGGTGGACCGCCGAGGTGACACCATGGTCGGCGGGGGAAGCACGAGAGGGGCGTTCGCGCCCGGGGGAGAGCACGTCTGTGATCCAGAGTCACGTCCAGTCCGCTGCGGTGCGTCGACGCACGCTCGTGGGGGTCCTGCTGGCCGCCGCCGCGGTCCCGTCCGTCGCGGCCTGCCAGTCCGAGAACGGGACCGGTGCCGCCGCGGGAACGGGCGCGGGACCGTCGGCCTCGCCGTCGGCGACACCGCCGAGCTTCACCGTGACCCCGGCCGCCGCCGCGGTGGACGTCCGCCCGGACGCCCCGGTCACCGTCGCCGTGGCCGACGGCAAGCTCACGGACGTCACCGTCACCGCGCCCGACGGCACCCCGGTGCCCGGCGCCCTCGACGCGGCGGGCACGACGTGGTCCTCCCAGGCCCCGCTGACGGTCGCGACGGCCTACACCGTCCACGCCGTCGCCGCGGGGTCCTCCGGAGCGTCCGCGACGCACGACAGCACCCTCACCACGCTGACGCCGGGGGCGACGGCCTTCCCCGCGGTGGCGCCGCTGTCCGGGCGGGAGGTCGGGGTCGGCATGCCCGTCATCGTGACCTTCGACTCCCCGGTGGCGAAGGACCGCCGCCGCGTCGTGGAGCAGAACCTGCACGTCACCGTCACCCCGGCACCGGTCGCCGGCTCGTGGAGCTGGCAGTCCGACTCCAAGGTCGAGTACCGCCCCGAGCAGTACTGGCCGGCCCACTCCCAGGTGCACGTCGACATCGACCTCGGGGCCGTCGAGGTGGCGCCGGGGGTCTGGGGCAAGACCCGCGACATCGACTTCACGATCGGCTCGGCCATGGTGAGCACCGTCGACATCGCCGCCCACACGCTGACCGTCACCCGCGACGGGCAGGTCGTGAAGACCATCCCCGTGACCCTGGGGCAGTCCGGCAGCGGGGGGAAGTTCGTCACTCGCAGCGGGACCAAGGTCATCATGAGCCTGGAGGCGTCGCGGCAGATGAACTCCGAGACGACGGGGATCGGGCAGAACGACCCCAACTACTACAACGTCAACGTGAAGTACGCGCTGCGCGTCACGAACTCCGGGGAGTTCCTGCACGCCGCGCCGTGGTCGGCGTCCTCGCAGGGCCGGGCCAACGTCAGCCACGGCTGCACCGGCATGAGCACCGAGGACGCGAAGTGGATGTACGACAACTCCAAGGTCGGGGACGTCGTCGTCTACACCGGCAGCGACCGTGGCATCGAACCGGGCAACGGGTTCACCGTGTGGAACGAGACCTACCAGCAGTGGCAGCAGGGTTCGGCCCTGAGCGCCTGAGCGGGCGGGTGACGGCCCGCCGCCGGGCGTGGCGGGCCGTCCTCGTCGTCGCCACCGTGGTCGCCGTCGTCGTGCTCGCGCGGCGGTTGGAGGCGGCCGATCTGGGGGAGCGGCTGCGGTCGGCGCGACCGGAGTGGGTGCTCGCCGCCGCGGTGTGCTCGCTCGTGCCGCTGTTCGGCAACGTCGCCTCGATGACCGCGTTGTCGCCCGTGCGCCTGCCGGTGGCGCGCACGTCCGTCCTCTGGCTGGCCACGTCGTTCGTCAACCTCGTCACCCCGTCCAGCACCGGCGGGGTGGCGCTCACGGTGCGGTACCTGCAGCGGCGGGGGCTCCCGCTCGCCGTGGCCGTGACGACCATCGGCATCGTGCAGTCGACGTCCTTCGTCGTCACGGGGGTGCTCGTCGTCGCGGGTCTGCTCGGCGCCGGGCGGTCGACCGAGTCCGCCGTCAGCGTCCCCTGGCCCGTCGTGGGGGCGGGCACCGTGGCCCTGGCGACCGCGCTGGTCGCAGTGCGCCTGCACCCGCAGTGGCGACGCTGGGCGGCCGAGCGGGTGGTCGAGCCCGTGCGCGCGGAGTGGCCCGCCCTGCGCCGCGTCCTGACCCACCCGGGCCGGGTCGTGGTCGCCGTCGCCGGCCACCTGGCGGTGCCGCTGGGGTTCGCCGCCACGCTGTGGTGCGCGGCCCGGGCCGTCGGGGGACAGGCGCCCCTGCTGCTGCTGGTGCTCGTCGTGGTGGGCAGCTCCGCCGTCACGGCTGCCGTCCCCGTCCCCGGCGGCATCGGAGCCTCGGAGGCCGCGCTCACGGCGGGGCTCGTCGCCTGCGGGCTGGCCCCGGAGGCGGCCCTGTCCGCCGCGCTGCTGCACCGGGCCCTGACCTTCTGGGTGCGGGTGCCGCCGGCCTGGGTGGCGCTGCTGTGGCTGCGGCGCCGGCGGGCGGTGTGAGCGGGGCCGGGAGCGTCCCGCGGTCTCCGGCCCCGCCCCTGCCGGCTCAGCCGGTGAAGGAGGAGATGTCCCCGACGTAGCGGGTGTGGTCGGCCGGGATCGGCTCCACGGCGGCGAGCGCGACCTCGGCCGCGAACTCGGCGACGTCGTACAGCTTGCCGGCGGCCTCCTTGCGGGTGGCGAGGGCGCCGGGGTTGGACCGCTCGAGCAGCGTCGCGGTGATGGTGCCCTCGATCATGTCGCCGGACACGACGACGAACTCGACGCCTGCGGCCTCGATCGTCGGGATGAGGGCGCGCAGCGCGTCCTCCCCGGCCCGCTTGCTGCGCGCGACCGGTTCGTACTCCGGCATGGTCGGGGTGGTCTTGATGAAGTGGGCCTGGTGGCTCGTCACGAACACGATGCGCGAGCCCGGCGCCAGCAGGGGCAGCGCGGTCTCCAGCGCGTTGACCTGGGCGTCGCGGTTGAGCTGCATCGCGTAGTCCTCGGCGACGCCCTGTTCCATGCCGCCCGAGGCGTTGAGGACGAGGACGTCGAGCCCGCCCAGCTCGGTCTGCACGCGGTCGAACATCGCCCGCACCGACGCCGGGTCCGTGAGGTCGGCGGCGACGGCGGTAGCGGTCGCACCGCCGGCGGTGAGGGAGGCGACGAGCTTCTCGGCACGGACGGCCTTGTTCCGGTAGTTGACGACGACCGAGGCGCCGGCCTCGGCGACGTACGTCGCGGTCTGGGCACCGATGCCGCGGGAGGACCCGGTGATGAGGACGCGCTTGCCGGAGAGGCTGCCGGGGGCGAGGGGGTTGGTCACGGGGGAGGAGCCTAACTGCTCGTCGGGACGGTGTGGTGGGGCGTGGGAGAGGGCTCGCCCACGCAGAAGGGCCCCGAGCCGGTGGCTCGGGGCCCTTCAGGTGGCGGCGTCAGCCGTGGGTCGTCTGCGACGTCCCGATCGCCGGGTTGTCCGCGCGGTCGAGCTCGTCGGCGTGCGCCTGACCGAGCTCGCTGTGGTGGTCGTGGTGCGCCGCGGCCAGTTCGGCCGGGGTGACCGGCTCCACGCGGTCCTCGAAGTAGAACTTCGAGAGGCGGCGCTGGACCTTGCCGACGATCGTGTCCGGGTTCCCGGCGTCGACGCGGTCCTCGATCTCCATGGGACGCAGCGAGTCGTGCTGGACGAGCGTCCAGCGCTCGAGGTCCGTCAGGGGAGCGTGGACCTCGATGAACTCGCCGTGCGGCAGGCGGACGATCCGCCCGGTCTCGCGACCGTGCAGCGCCTTCTCGCGGTCCTTGCGCTGCAGCCCGAGGCAGATGCGCTTGGTGACGACGAACGCGAGGGCCGGCAACGCGAACACGAGGACGCGCAGCGACCGCGTGATGTCGTTGATCGACAGGTTCATCATGTGGGCGATGATGTCGTTCCCGCCGGAGATCCAGAGCAGGATGTAGAACGTCAGCGCCATGACGCCGAGACCCGTGCGGGTCGGCTGGTTGCGCGGGCGGTCCAGCAGGTGGTGCTCACGACGGTCGCCCGTCGCGGCCTGCTCGATCCACGGGTAGAGGACCATCACGCCCATCGTCAGGAGGATGACGACCGTCGTGGGGATGAAGATGTTCATCGAGAACGTGAAGCCCCACAGCGTGAACTCGAACCACCCCGGCATGAGGCGGACCGCACCGTCGAGCCAGCCCATGTACCAGTCCGGCTGCGAACCGGCGGTCACGGGGGAGGGGTCGTACGCGCCGTAGGCCCAGATCGCGTTGATCTGCACCAGCGCCCCGAGGGCCGCGATGACGCCGAAGACGATGAAGAAGAACCCACCGGCCTTCGCCATGTACACGGGGAACAGCGGGAAGCCGACGACGTTGTCCTCGGTCCGGCCGGGGCCGGGGTACTGGGTGTGCTTGTGCACGACGACCAGCATGAGGTGGACGGCGATCAGCGCCAGGATGACGGCCGGCAGCAGCAGGATGTGGATGGTGAAGAACCGCGGGATGAAGTCCGTCCCGGGGAACTCGCCACCGAACAGGAAGAAGCTGATGTAGCTGCCGACCACCGGGACGGCCAGGATGATCGCCTGCGCGATGCGGATCCCGGTGCCCGAGAGGAGGTCGTCGGGGAGGGAGTAGCCGGTGAAGCCCTCGAAGACGGCCAGGATGGCGAGGATCGAGCCGATGACCCAGTTGACCTCGCGCGGCTTGCGGAACGCGCCGGTGAAGAACACGCGGGCCATGTGGACGATCGTGGCGGCGACGAAGACCAGAGCCGCCCAGTGGTGGATCTGGCGCATGAGCAGCCCGCCGCGGATGTCGAACGACAACCGCAGGGAGGACTCGTACGCCTCGGAGACGTGCTGGCCCACGAGGGGGATGTACCCGCCCTGGTAGGTCGTCTCGGCCGCGCTCGGCTCGTAGAAGAACGTCAGGAACGTCCCGGTCAGGAGCAGGATCACGAAGCTGTACAGCGTGATCTCACCGAGCATGAACGACCAGTGGTCGGGGAAGATCTTCCGGGCGAACCCGTTGACGACCTTGCTCGCGCCGACGGTGTCGTCGGCGAAGTTGGCGACGCCACCCGCCGCCTTGTCGATGGTGCTCATCCGCGCTCCCAGAAGCTCGGGCCCACGGCTTCGTGGAAGCCGCTCGTCGCCACCAGGTAACCCTCGTCGTCCACTGCGATCGGCAGCTGGGGGAGGGCCCGCTTGGCGGGGCCGAAGATCACCTTGCAGTCCTGCGTCAGGTCGAACGTCGACTGGTGGCAGGGGCACAGCAGGTGGTGGGTCTGCTGCTCGTACAGGGCCACGGGGCAGCCCATGTGGGTGCAGATCTTCGAGTAGGCGACGGTTCCGTCGACGCCCCACTCGTTCTGCTTCTCGCTCAGGAGGTCCTGCTCCAGCCGCATGATGAGCACGGCGGACTTGGCCTTCTCGTTCAGGGGGTGGTCGACCTCTTCGATGCCTTCCGGCAGCACGTGGACGACCGAACCGAGGGTGACGTCCGCGGCGCGGATGCGACCGCCCTCGGGGTCCTTGGTGAGGTGCACGCCCTCCTTCCACATGGTCGTGGAGAGGTCGTCGCCCGGCAGCGGCCCGGTGTCGCGGAAGAAGAAGACCGCGGGGATCGGGAAGAGCGCCAGGGCCCCGATGAGGGTGTTGCGGATCAGCGGGCGGCGGCCCAGGCCGGCCTCGGCGGCACCTTCCTTCAGGAGCGCCACGGCCTCCTCGCGCTCGGCCGTCGTGCCGCGCTGGCGGTGGCGCATGTCGATGCGCTCGTCGTCGGGCATGAGGGTCTTGGCCCAGTGGACCGCGCCGACGCCGAGGGCGAAGAGCGACAGGAACATCGACAGGCCGATGGCCTTCGTCGACCAGCTGACGCGGTCGAAGTCGCCGTTGTACTTGATCCCGACGATCGAGACGATGATCCCGATCGAGCCGACGATCGACAGCAGCAGGAAGAACGCGACCTGACGCTCGGCGCGCTTGGCGGCCTGCGGGTCGGTGTCCCCCATGCGGTGCCGGTGCGGCGGCAGCCCCGGGTTCTCGAAGCGGTCGGGAACGCCGCCCTCGGGCTTGGCCAGGGTGGACCCCGGCTGCCCGTGCGCCTCCTCGGCGCGTTCGATGTCGCTCATGCTCCCTGCCCGTCCGGTTCCTTCACGTTGCTCACTGCGGTGCTCACTGCGGTGCTCATCAGGAGGACTTCATCCCCAGCCACACCGAGACGCCGATGAGGGCGCCGATGCCGGCGATCCAGGCCACGAGGCCCTCGGACACCGGGCCCAGCGACCCCAGCGTCAGCCCGCCCGGGTCGACGCGGGTGTCCTCGCCGCCGCGGTCGGTCAGCCAGGCGATGATCGCCTTCTTGTCCTCGGAGCTGATGTTGTTGTCGTTGAAGACCGGCATCGACTGCGGGCCGGTCTGCATGGCCTCGTAGATGTGCTTGGCCGAGACGCCCGTCAGGTCCGGGGCGTACTTGCCGGCGGTCAGCGCGCCGCCCTTGCCCTGCGAGTTGTGGCACATGGCGCAGTTGGTGCGGAAGATCGCCGCGCCGCGCGCAACCTCCTCGTCCGAGACGCCGCTCGTGTCGAGCTGCTCCTCGGTCGGGATGGCCGGGCCGGGGGCGAGGGAGGCGATGTAGGCGGCCATCTGGTCGATCTGCTCCTGCGAGAAGCGGATCTTGTCGACCTCGGGGGCCTGGGCGCCGGACTGGGCCAGCGGCATGCGGCCGGAGCCGACCTGGAAGTCCACCGAGGCCGCACCCACGCCGATGAGGGAGGGGCCGGGGTTCTTCCCGTCGGTGACGCCGCCACCCTGCGCGTTGATGCCGTGGCAGGTCGAGCAGTTGGCGAGGAAGAGCTTCTTGCCGGCCTCGATGTCGTCGGCCGAGGCCGTCGCGGTGGTCGCCTGGGCCTCGCGGGGAGACAGGGCCGCGTACAGGCCCCCGACGAGGAGCAGCGCCAACGCGATCAGCACGACGACGGCCATGGGGTGGCGCCGTCGCGCGCTGAGTGCGGTGAGGGTCCTGGTCACGGTGCTGGTGCTCGCTTCCTACGGGGGCGTTCGGGACTGCGTGTGGGGAACGACGTCGAGAGCTCGTTCGTCACTTCAAGACGTAGATGACCGTGAAGAGGCCGATCCACACGACGTCGACGAAGTGCCAGTAGTACGAGACCACGATGGCGCTCGTGGCCTCCTGGTGGCCGAAGCGCTTGGAGGCGTAGGAGCGGCCGATGACCATGAGGAAGGCGATGAGCCCGCCGAAGACGTGGATGCCGTGGAAGCCGGTGGCGAGGATGAAGACCGAGCCGTAGGCGTTCGTGGCGATCGTCAGGCCCTCGTGCGCCAGCTCGGCGTACTCGAAGACCTGACCGGCGACGAAGAGGCCGCCGAAGATGTAGGTGAGGATGAACCACTCCTGCATGCCCCACTTGGAGAACTGCAGCAGGCCCCCGGTGCGGCGCGGCTGGAAGCGCTCCGCGGCGAAGACGCCGAACTGGCACCAGAACGACGAGATCACGAGGATCGTCGTGTTGACGCTCGAGAACGGGACGTTGAGCAGCTCCGGACCCGACTCCCACAGCGCCGGTGCCACGGAGCGGATCGTGAAGTACATGGCGAAGAGCCCGGCGAAGAACATCAGCTCGCTGGACAGCCACACGATCACGCCGACCGACACCATGTTGGGTCGGTTCACCGACCCGTGTGCAGGACTCGGGGTACTGCTCTGGACAGCCTGTGCACTCGCCACGGCGCCAATCATGCCCCACCCCTGGCGCGGTTCGCCGCTCGGGGACCGACAACGTGTCGTAGACCACCGTTCCGCCGGGTGGGGGAGGTTCGGCACACGGTGTGCGGAGGTCGTGCGCAGGGTGCCCGGGGCCGCTCGTCCGTGCGGGTGAGGGCCCCGGAAGTCAGGGGAACCTCAGTCCCGGATCACAGAACGGTCTCGATCTGCGACGGGTGTGCGCGGCGGGGCTCCCGACCCCGTCCGGGGCGTCCTCAGTAGGGTGCGGAGCGCTCCGGGGCCGCCGGGGCGCGCACCCCACCCGCAGGAGCCGAGGACGCCATGACCACCGCCGCACGCACGTGGGCCGGGCTGCTGACCGAGCTGCTCGCCGGTCACGACCTGACGGCGGAGCAGACCGGCTGGGCCATGGACCAGGTGATGCGCGGCGACGCGGGCGACGTCCAGCTCGCCGGCTTCCTGGTGGCGCTGCGGGCCAAGGGCGAGACGAGCCAGGAGCTGACCGGGCTGGCCGAGGCGATGCTCTCCCACGCGGTGCCGCTGTCCGTGCCGGGCCCGATCGTCGACCTCGTCGGCACCGGCGGGGACCGCGCCCACACCGTGAACATCTCCACGATGGGCTCGCTCGTCCTGGCCGGGGCCGGCCACCGCGTCGTCAAGCACGGCAACCGGGCCGCGACGTCCGCCTCCGGCTCGGCCGACGTCCTGGAGGCCCTCGGCGTGCGGCTGGACCTGCCGCCGCGGCGGGTGGGGGAGCTGGCCGTCGAGGTCGGCATCACGTTCTGCTTCGCCCAGGTCTTCCACCCGGCCATGCGGCACGCCGCCGGCGCCCGCGGCGGGCTCGGCGTCCCCACGGCCTTCAACGTCCTCGGCCCCCTGACGAACCCGGCGCGCGCCGGGGCCACGGCCGTCGGCGTCGCCGACCGCCGGATCGCCCCGCTCGTGGCCGACGTGCTGGCCGCCCGCGGCACCCAGGCCCTCGTCTTCCGCGGCGACGACGGCCTCGACGAGCTGACGAGCACGGGCCCCGCCCGCGTCTGGGTCGTCGACGGCGGCACCGTCACCGAGGTCGGCCTGGACCCCGTCGCCCAGCTGGGGTTGGCGCCGACGACCCTGGCGGACCTGCGGGGCGCCGACGCCGCGCACAACGCCGGTGTCGTGCGGGACCTGCTGGCCGGCACCCGCGGGCCCGTCCGCGACGCCGTCGTCCTCAACGCCGCCGCCGCGCTCGTCGCCGCGGGCGTCCGGGCGCCGGGGGGTGCGGGGCCGGCCGAGGGGCTCGTGGACCACCTGGCCGAGGGCATGCGGCAGGCGTCGGCCGCGCTGGACTCCGGCGCGGCCGCCGACGTGCTCGACCGCTGGGTGCGGGCCTCCGCCTGACGCGCGCCCGGTGGGGCCTAGACGCTCAGTCGACGCCGAGGGCGAAGGCCGACTCCAGGTCGTGCCGGGAGTAGGCGCGGAAGGCGATGTTCGTCGTGGTCGAGACGACGCCCTCGACGCGGCTGATGCCGCCGGCGATGACGTCGGCCAGGTGCTCGTGCTCGCGCACCCGGACCATGACGACGAGGTCGACGTCGCCCGTGACGGAGTACACCTCGCTGACGCCGTCGATCTCGGCGAGGGCCTGGGCGACCTCGGGGATGCGCCGGCCGTCGCAGGCCACGTTGACGATGGCGGTGATCACGCGGGTGAGGCTACCGCCGTCGCCGCCAGTCGGCTCCGTGCCCAGCCCGCCCCGCGCACCGGGCACGTCCAGGGCGAGGTGTCCGGGTCCTGCACGGCGACGAGGCGCACCCCCGGCTGCTCGAGCCAGCCGAGGAGCGCGTCGGTCTCCTCCACCAGCAGGCCGGGGCGCCCCGGTCCGGGCGGGGCGACGACCTCGCCGGTGGCCCGCAGCGCCTCGATGTGCGGCATGGGATCGGACCCGCGCGGGGTCAGGCACGTCCCGGCCAGCCGCCCGTAGCGGATGAGCACGACCTCCCACCCGCCCGTCGGCCAGCCGGGCGTCGGCGCGCTGCGGCGGGCGGCGACGATCTCCGGGCTCGCCGCCACCGGGCCGCGCCGCTGGGCGCGGTCGGCGGCCTGCAGGAACGCCTCGAGGCGGTCGCGGGTGCCGGCGGCCTCCTCGTAGCGCTCCTGGGCGGCGAGGGTCGTCAGCCGCGCCCGCCCGTGCTCCAGCGTGGCGGCGGCGTCCTCGCGCAGGGCCCGGCGGACCTGCTCGACGACCTCGGCGTACGACTGCGCGTCCTGCCCGCCGCGCGCCGTGCCCAGGCAGGGCGCCCCGCAGCGGCCGATCTCGGCCAGCACGCAGGCTCCCTCCCCGTCGGCCTTCGGCACGCGCGGGATGCGCCGGGTGCACTGCCGCAGCGGGTGGACGTCGTGCAGCGCGGCGACGGCCAGCTCGGCCGTGCGGGCCGAGCGGAACGGTCCGAGGTACTCCGCGCCCTCGGCCGTGTCGTCGCGGACCTGCTTGACGAGGGAGAGGCGCGGCCACGCGTCGGCCGTGAGCTTGACCCAGGTGACCTTCTCGGGGGCCTTGGAGCGCCGGTTGTACGGCGGGGCGTGCTCGGCGATGAGGCGCAGCTCCCGCACACGCGCCTCCAGCGGCGTCTCGCACACGACCGGCACCACCGTCGTCGCCGCGCGGACCATCTCGGTCATGCGCGGGCGGCTCTCCGAGGCCGTGAAGTAGGACCGGACCCGGCGGTGCACGTCGACCGACGTCCCCACGTAGAGCACGCGGCCGACGGCGTCGCGGAACTGGTAGACCCCCGGCGCCGACGGCAGGCCGACGGCGAGGTGCTTCTTGGCCCGGCGGGCCGGGTTGACCGCCGTCGCGGTGAACGCCGCCAGGTCCTCCAGGGAGTGCACACCCCGGTTGCCCACCCGGGCCAGCAGCGCGTGCAGGACGTCGACCGTGGCGCGGGCGTCGTGCAGGGCGCGGTGGTCGGGGGTCGTGGTGGTGCCGAACAGGCGCGCGAGCGTCCCGAGCTTGCGGTTCGGCGCCTCGTCGCGGTCGACGAGCTGGCGCGCCAGCACGACGGTGTCCACGACCCGTGGACCCGGCCACGGGCGGCCGGTGAGGGTGCAGGCCGCCTTGAGGAAGCTGACGTCGTACGGGGCGTTGTGGGCGACCAGCACGGCCCCGCGGTCGAAGCCGGCGAACTCCAGGAAGCTCGGCAGCACCTCCGGCGTCGAGGGGGAGGCCGCCACCATCCGGTTGGTGATGCCGGTCAGGACCTGCACGAAGGCGGGGATGGGGGAGGCGGGCCGCACGAGCGTCTGGAACTCCCCGAGGACCTGACCGCCGCGGACCTTCACGGCGCCGATCTCGGTGATCTCCGCCCCCGACGGCGGCCCGCCGGTCGTCTCGAGGTCGAGGACGACGAAGGTCACGTCCGCCAGCGGCTGCCCGAGGTCCTCGAAGCTGGCCTGGAAGCTCGCGGGTGCGGTGGTGCCGGGCATGGGGCGGACGCTAGGCGAGCGCTCCGACACGACCCCGCCGCGACACGCGGCGGACCGTCCGTCAGGGGGTCTGGAGGGCCGTGGCCGTCCGCACGACCCTGACCCAGGCGGCGAGGGCGACGCCGAGCACGGCGACCCCGAGGAGCTGGACCGTTCCCGCGGCCGGACCCACCCCGCCGCCCACCCAGCTGCTGGTGCTGGTCAGTGCCTGGCTCGCCACCCAGGTGCCCCACCACAGCGCCAGCGGGGGCCGGGGCAGCCGCCCCGGGTGGGCCGCGGCCGAGGCGGTCAGGGCGTCGCGGACGACCTGGAACGGGAACCACCAGCAGACGACGGGGACCATCCAGCCCGCCCACGCCCAGCCGCGCGAGCGGACGTGGTGGTGGAAGGGCGACATCCGCTCGGCGTTGCGGCGCACGCGCAGCAACCAGACGGAGGTGACGACGAGGGTCGCCAGCCAGCACACCGTCGACAGGGCGAAGACCTCGGGCGCGACGCCGAAGGCGCTCGTCGGATCGGCGCCGAAGGACGAGAGCGCCGTGAGGAGGTCCACCGCCACCACCACGGCCGACAGCACCAGGACCGCGGTGGCCAGGCCGCCGACGGGTTCGAGGGGGCCGGCCGGGGGCGGGGTGAGGACCCAGGGCGAGCCCGGGTCCGACTGCTGCCACGAAGCCTGCGGTCCGTCCACGTGTCCCCCTCGTCGTCGGTCGTGACGACCGTAGCGAGCGTCCTGCCGGCGCGAACGGCGTTCCCGAGAGGGACCGGGTGCCTCAACGGGTTGAGGGGTGGGGTGGGCACGTCGCCGGCACGGCCCCTCGAACCCCTGTTCGACCCTCGTGTCGGAGGTGGGTGCTTCAGTGCGCAGCACCGGTCGCGGTGGCCGGTCCTGACGAGCTGGAGGTCCCCCGGTGCTCATCGACTGCGACAGCTGCACGGCCCGCCCCCTGGCCTGCTCCGAGTGCGTCGTCTCCGTCCTGCTGGGCCCCCCGCAGGAGCGCTCGCTCGACGCCGAGGAGGTCGGCGCGGTGGAGGTGCTGGCCGCCTCCGGCCTCGTGCCGCCGCTGCGGCTGCAGACCGGTCCCGCGCACCGCTCGCCCCGGGTGGCGCGGGTCGTGGGGCTGCCGTCCGCCCCGGCGCCGGGACGCCAGGCGGGATGATGGGCCCGTGCCCCCGCGTCCGCCGGTCCCGCGGCGCTCACTCCTCTTCGTCCCGGCCCTCGCCCTCGCGGCGTGCGGGCCGGGGGACCCCGCCGGCCCCACCGTGCCCCCGTCCCCGGGGGCGGCACTGGCCGCTCGCCGTCGGGCACTGCTCGCGGGCGACCTCGACCGTGCCGTCGCGGTGGTCGGCCCGGACGAGCGGGAGGCGCTGCGCCGCGCCGACGCCACGGCGCTCGCCGCGGGGTTGGACGACTGGGCGGTCGAGGGGCTCCCGGGGGCCGTGGAGTCCGCCGGTCAGGGGCGGGGTCTGCTGCGCGTGCGGGTCGCGGGGGAGGCGCGCGCGGTCGCGTCCGGGGTGGTGGTCCGCTGGGACGGCGCGCTGCACCTCGCCGCCGACACGCCACAGCCCTGGGACCTGTCCGCACCGGTCACGGCCCAGCGGGTCGCGGGCGGGGTCGTCCTGCACGTGGGCGACCCGTCGGCGGTCGGCCGGGAGGTCGCAGACGGTCTGGCCGACGCCACCGCGCGCGTCGACGCCGCCTGGGGCACCGACTGGCCGCGGGGGACGGCCGTCGTCGTCGTCCCGGACGCGGCCGACGTCACCCGGCTGGCCGGGACCGGCGGCGACGTCGACGCCGTCGCGGTCGGGCTCGACGCCGACCTGGCCGACGGGGCGCCCGCCGGTGTCCGCGTGGTCCTGTCGACCGAGCGGTTCACGGCCCTGTCGCCGCTGGGACGCGCCGTCGTCCTCACGCACGAGCTCGTCCACGTGGCGACCCGGGCGACGCCCCGCCCTCCGGGGGCCGTCGTGCCGCGCTGGCTCACCGAGGGCCACGCCGACCACGTCTCCCGTCGGGGCCGGGACGTCTCCGCCACGGCCCTGGCCGCCGCCCTGCTCGCCGACCCGGGCCGGCCGCAGGTCCCGGCCGACGCGGACTTCACCGCGGCCGACCCGGGCCGGGTCCAGATCGCCTACGCCGCCGCGTGGACGCTCGTGACGTCGGCGGCGCGCGCCGTCGGGCCACTGGCCGGGACCCCGGCCGTCACCGCGCTCGTGCGGGACGTGTGGACCGGCACCCCGCTGGAGGCGGCGTGCTCCGCCCGTCTCGGGCGGCCGTTCGCCGACGTCGTCGCGACCTGGCGCCGCGACGTCGCGACTCACCTGGTGGGGTGGGTGCCGTGAGCACCCTCGTCGTCACCAACGACTTCCCGCCGCGCACCGGCGGCATCGAGTCGTTCGTCCACGCCGTGGTCCGGCGGCTCCCCTCCCAGGGTGGCGGGCCGGTCGTCGTGCACACCGCCCGCCAGCGCGGGGACGCCCGGACCGACGCGGCGCTGGCGGAGGCGGGCGTCACCGTCGTGCGGGACCCCTCGCCGCTCCTGGTGCCGACCCCCGGGATCGTGCGCCGCGTGCAGCGCACGGCCCGCGAGCACGGTGCCGACCGCGTCTGGTTCGGGGCGGCCGCACCCCTGGGCCTCATGGCTCCCGCCCTGCGCGCGGCGGGGGTCGGGCGGACGGTGGCCACGACGCACGGTCACGAGGTGTGGTGGTCGAGCCTGCCCGGGTCGCGGACGGCGCTGCGCCGCATCGGTGAGGGCAACGACGTCGTCACGTACCTGGGGGACTGGTGCCGCTCGCAGGTGCAGCGCCCGCTCACGCCCGCCGCCCGGTCGCGGATGCGGCGGCTGACACCCGGCGTCGACACGGACGTGTTCCGGCCCGACGAAGGGGCCCGGCGCGCGGTCCGCAGGCGGTACGGCCTGGTGGAGCGTCCCGTCGTCGTCTGCGTTTCGCGGCTCGTGGCCCGCAAGGGCCAGGACGTGCTCGTGCGGGCCCTGCCCGCGCTGCGCCGGCTCGTCCCGGACGCGGCGCTGCTCGTCGTCGGCGACGGCCCGCACCGGACGGTCGTGGAACGGCTCGCGGACCGGACCGGCGTCCGCGAGCACGTCGTGTTCACCGGTGCCGTCCCGTGGGAGCAGGCTCCCGCGTTCTACGCGGCCGGGGACGTGTTCTGCATGCCGACGCGCACCCGCCTGGGCGGACTGGAACCGGAGGCGCTGGGCATCTGCTACCTCGAGGCGGCCGCGTGCGGCCTGCCCGTCGTGGCGGGCGACTCCGGCGGCGCGCCCGACGCCGTCCTGGACGGTGTGAACGGCGTGGTCGTCGACGGCCGGGACGAGGCCGCCGTGGCCCGGGAGGTCGCGGGCTTCCTCGCCGACCCCGTCCGGTCGCAGGCCTTCGGCGCCGCCGGGCGGGAGTGGGTCAGCCGCCGCTGGAGCTGGGAGGAGCAGACGCGGCGGCTCGCGGACCTCCTGGCCGGGACCGACGTGCCGGCCGACCCCGCGGGACCGTCGCGCTGAGCCGCGGCACCGCGCCGTCGCCGGCGGAGGCGGCAACGGCGAGCAGCAGGAGCGCCCCGACCAGCCAGAACTGGTTGTAGAACGCCTGCTTGTTGACGAGGTTGGCCGCGAACAGGACCGCTGCGCACCACGTCAGCAGCCCCGCGAGCCCGACGGGGTGCCGGCGCAGGGTCACCACGGCCGCTCCCAGCACGCCGAGGACGACGAGTCCCACGACCGGCAGCGGCAGCTGCACCCCCGTCTCGTTGAGCACGAGCGTGTAGAGGGTGTCGGCGAAGCGCAGCGGCGGCAGCCCGAGCATCGTGCGGACGGTGTCGTGCCAGAACACGCCGAGGTCGGCCAGGATCCACGGGGCCATGAGCACACCCGCACCCCCCGTCGCCGCGAGCGCGCGGCGCCAGCCGAACCGGGGCCAGACCGCCAGCAGCGGCAGCAGGGCCACGACGTGCTGCTTGCTCGCCAGGGCCACGGCGAGCGGAACGACCGACCACCACGCCCGGTCGGCCCGGACCAGCCACGCCCACAGCGCCAGGCCCACGAGCACGGTCGGCTCGGTCCACGCCTGCTCGACCAGCGTGCTCGACCCGGGCGCCAGGAGGAGCAGCGCCGCGGCGGCCACCGCACCCCGGCGCCAGCGCCCGACACCGGCCACGGCGAGCGCGCTGACGACGACGAGCGCGAGCATCGCCCAGCGGACGTCGCCGGCGATCCAGCGCCCCGGGGCCGACAGCACGGCCGTCCACGGCAGGTAGGCGAACGCGTCGGAGATGCCGGGGGAGCCCACCCACTGCCGGCCGTACACCGACTCGCCGCGGGCCGTGGCGTCCGCGGCCTGCTGCAGGATCACCCACACGTCGATCCGCGGCGCGGGGTCGCCGAGCACCACCAGAGCCCCGCTCGCCACCGCACCGACGAGCGCGACGGCCCCCGCCAGGACGCGCGAGGCGCCCCGCCCGGGCAGCAGCAGTCCCGCCGCGGCGATCGAGGCCACGCCCAGGGTCAGCTGCACCCCGGACAGCGCACGGGCGTCGAGGTAGGAGAACGGCGTCACCGTCAGGTGCACCAGTCCGACGACGGCCAGGACGGCCGACGGCACCCAGGCCCCCGTCCGGGGGGCTGAGCGGTCGGCGTCGTCGCGGGCCGTCCGGGCGAGCGCCACGACGACCGCCGCGACGACGACGTAGCCGGCGACGATCCACCAGCGGTAGCGGACGACGCTGTGGGTGGCCAGAGCCATCAGCGCCGTCCACGCCGCGAGCGCGGCCGCGTCCCGACGGGTCACCAGGAATACCGGATCGTCACGAGCTGTAGAGCGCCTCGACCTCGTCGGCGAGGTCGTGCAGGACCTCGTGCCGCTTCACCTTCAACGACGGCGTCAGGTACCCGTTCTCCACGGTGAAGTCCTCGGTCAGGACCCGGAACTTGCGGATGGACTCCGCCCGGCTGACCGACTCGTTGGCCTTGTCGACGGCGGCCTGCAGCACGGCCAGGACGTCGGCGTCGGCGCGTGCGGTGCCCAGGTCCAGCCCCGGCTTGCCGTGGTTGGCGCCCCAGGACGGCAGGGCCTCCTCGTCGAGGGTCAGCAGGCAGCCGACGTAGTGCCGCTGGTCGCCGACGACGACGGCCTGGGAGATGAGCGGATGGGCCCGCAGCCGGTCCTCCAGCGCCGCCGGCACGACGTTCTTGCCGTTGGCGGTGACGATGATCTCCTTCTTGCGCCCGGTGATCCGCAGCAGGCCGTCCTCGTCGATCGAGCCGAGGTCGCCGGTGCGGAACCAGCCGTCGTCGAAGGCGTCACGGGTCTCGTCGGGGCGTCCGCGGTACTCGGTGAACACCCCGACGCCGCGGGCCTCGACCTCCCCGTCGGGCGCGAGGCGCAGGTCGGTGCCCGGCAGCGGCGGCCCGACCGTCCCGATCTTCAGCCGCGAGGGGCGGTTCACCGTCAGCGGTGCCGTCGTCTCCGTCAGGCCGTAGCCCTCCAGGACGACGAGCCCAGCGCCCCGGAAGAAGTGCGCGAGGTGCTCGCCCATCGGGGCGCCGCCGGAGACGGCGAACTCGACGCGGCCGCCCATGAGAGCGCGCAGCTTGGAGTAGACGAGGCGGTCGAACAGCAGGTGCCGGACGCGCAGCGCGGGCGAGGGCCCGCCCGTGTCGAGCGAGCGCGACCAGGCGTCGGCGGTCGCGGCGGCCTGCTCGAAGATCCGGGCGCGCAGCTTCCCGCCCGCGGCGGCCTTCTGCTCGGCGCCGTTGTAGACCTTCTGGAAGACGCGCGGCACGGCGAGGATGAACGTCGGCCGGAACCCGCCGAGGTCGGGCAGCAGGTCCTTGGCGTCCGGGGTGTGGCCCACGCGGATCCGGCACACGAGGCAGAGCGCCTGGATGAACCGGGCGAAGACGTGGGCCAGCGGGATGAACAGCAGGGTCGCGGCGTCGGGACGGCGCAGCACCTCGGGGATCGCGGCCTCGGCGTTGCGGGAGAGGTCGAGGAAGTTGCCGTGCGTCAGCACGCAGCCCTTGGGGCGGCCGGTCGTCCCGGAGGTGTAGATGACCGTCAGCGCGTCACCCGGCCCCGCGACGGCGCGGGAGCGGTCGACGTCGGCGTCGGGGACCTCGCGGCCGGCGGCGCGCAGCTCCTCGAGCCCACCCGACTCCAGCGTCCAGACGTCCCGCAGGCCCGGCAGCCGGTCGCGCACCGAGGCGATCCGCGCCGCGTTGGCGCTCGTCTCGACGAAGCAGGCGACGGCGCCGGAGTCGGACAGGATCCACTCGAGCTGCTCGGGGGAGCTCGTCTCGTAGACGGGGACGGTCACCGCACCCGCGAACCAGCCGGCGACGTCGACGAGCGTCCACTCGTAGCTCGTGCGCGCCATGATGCCCACCCGGTCACCGGGCGTGATCCCGGCCGCGAGCAGCCCCTTCGCCACGCCCATGACGTCCCCGAGGAACTCGGCGGCCGTGACGTCGCGCCATCTGCCGTCGGCCAGCTTGCGGCTCGCCGAGACGTGGCCCGGGTCCTCGCGGGCCGTCTCGGCGACGCAGTCCGTCATGTTCCCTGTCGTGGCAGGAGGGACGAGCGGGGGCTCGCTGCTGCTCGGCACGGTGGTTCCTCCCGGGTCGGCCTCGCCGCTCTGCGAGGACGTGGTGTGCGGTCGTCGTGCGGTGGTGCTGGTGCCGCAGGTGGCCGGGGGGCCTCGCGGGTGGCAGCGACCCTACCGGCGGGCCCACCGCGCGCCCCGGGCACGCCACCGCGTCCCCCGTCCGGGTCAACGATCGCGGGCGCCCAGGGTTCCCCGGGCGCTCAAGGTGCGGGGCCCGGTTGCCGACGACGACAGGTGTGAGCCAGGACTCCCGCGCGCCGCAGCCCACCTCGTTCCTCGACGCGCTGCACCCCGCCGACGGCGACGACACCGACCTCGGCTGGGCCCCCCGCCGCGGCCCCCGGCACGACACGTCGACGTCGGCCGCGTTCGGCGGTGTCGAGGTCGGGCCGCCCGTCAGCCGGCTCGCTGCCCCCGAGGAGGCGCCCGCCCCCGTCGAGCCCAGCCCCCTCGCGGCGGCCCCCGTCGCCGCCGTGCCGGAGCGCTGCCCGTCCTGCGGGTCGCGGACCCGCCCCGAGGAGCGGTGGTGCTCGCTGTGCCACACCTCCCTGCTCCCCGTCCCGGCCCCGGTCGTCGCCGCGCCCGCTCCGACGGCCGTCCGACCGACCGCCGTCCCGGCCCCGGCAGCGCCTCGGGTGCTGGAGGACGAGGACGGCCAGCTCGCCCTCGACCTCGAGACCCTCGGCGAGACCTCCGGCAGGACCCCTGGCGGGACCCCTGGTGAGGCGCCCGACGCGCCGGCCCTCGACGAGGCCGAGGTCGACCGGATGCTCGGCGCCCTGTCCCGCGCGGGCGGCGCGGGCCTGCGGGGCCTCGGCAGCCGTCGCGCGAAGGTGCTGGTGGCGGCCGGCGGTGCCACGGGTCTGACGGCCCTGCTGCTGGGCGGGATGGCGGTGCTCGGGTCGGTCCTGGGCTGAGGCCACCGGGCGAGGGTCCGACGGCGCCGACCGGGTAGCCTCGGGCGGGCCCCGCGACTGCGTGGCCGCCCTGCTGCGCCGCGGGGCCGACGTCGCAGGGAGAACCGCACCGGCATGGTCGAGCTGGCAGCCCAGAACCCCGTCCCCCACCCGGTGCAGAACGCCGTCGGCGTCGACATCGGCGGCACCAAGATCGCGGCCGGGGTCGTCGACCACCGTGGCGAGATCCTCGTCCAGACCCGGCGCGAGACGCCCGCCTCGCACCCCTCGGCCATCGCCGACGCCGTCGCGGACGCCGTCGCGGAGCTGCGCACCACCCACGTCTTCGGCCCGGTCGGCGTCGCGGCCGCCGGCTTCGTCGACGCCGCGCGCCGGCAGGTCGTGTTCGCGCCGAACCTGGCGTGGCGCGACGAGCCTCTGGCCGACCACCTCGAGGCGCGGATCGACGCGCCCGTCGTCGTCGAGAACGACGCCAACGCGGCCGCCTGGGCCGAGTACCGCTTCGGCGGCGGCCTGGACGAGCACGGCAACGCGGTGGACGACCTCGTCATGCTCACGCTCGGCACCGGCCTGGGCGGCGGCATCGTCACCGGCGGCGTCCTGCAGCGCGGGGCCAACGGGGCGGCGGCCGAGCTGGGCCACGTCCGCGCCGTCCCCGGCGGGCGCGCCTGCGGCTGCGGGAACTCCGGCTGCTGGGAGCAGTACGTGGCGGGCAACGCGCTCGTGCGCGACGCGCGCGACCTGCTGCGCTCGGGCGACCCGGACGGTGCGCCGCTGCTGGCGGCCGTCGGCGGGGACCCCAAGGCCGTGAGCGGCCCCGTCGTGACCCGCCTGGCCCAGGCCGGCGACCCCGGCTGCGCGCGGCTGCTGGCCGACGTCGGCCGCTGGCTCGGGGAGGCCG
Organism: Kineococcus endophyticus; assembly: GCF_040796495.1. Lineage (NCBI taxonomy): Bacteria > Bacillati > Actinomycetota > Actinomycetes > Kineosporiales > Kineosporiaceae > Kineococcus > Kineococcus endophyticus. Next base: position 351,340 of record NZ_JBFNQN010000001.1, read on the forward strand.
TGGCGAGCTTCGTCGCCATGCTCGACCCCGAGGTCGTCGTCATCGGCGGCGGCGTGTCGAGCGCCGGTGACCTGCTCCTGGGCCCGGCACGGGTCAGTCTGGCCGAGAACCTGTCCGGCCGGACCCACCGCAAGCCGCCGCCGCTGCGCACCGCGACCAAGGGCAACGACGCCGGCATCATCGGCGCCGCGGACCTCGCCCGCGTCTGAGCCCCGGCCACCTGACGACCCCGGGAGACCGCATGGCCACCCCCCGCACACCCCGCGTGCCCGGCACCCCCCGCCGCCGACGCGCACCCGACCCGCGGCGCGTCGCGCTGCAGCAGCGGCTGCGGCAGCAGACGCGCCGCGTCTTCATCGGGGACGGCCCGGCCGTCGGCGTGGACATCGGCGGGACGAAGGTCGCCGCGGGCGTCGTCGACGGGGAGGGCCGCGTCGTCGCGCAGCTGCGCCGCGAGACCCCCACGACGAGCCCGCAGGGCGTCGAGGACACGATCGCCGAGGTCGTCGAGGAGCTCGCGGCCCACCACGACATCGTCTCCGTCGGCATCGGCGCCGCCGGCTTCGTCGACGCCGAGCGCGCCAACGTCCTGTTCGCCCCGCACCTGGCCTGGCGCAACGAGCCGTTGCGCGAGGCCGTCGAGCGGCGTGTCCGCACCCGCCTCGGCCGGCGCGTCGGGCGGCGCACGGTCGTCGAGAACGACGCCAACGCCGCCGCCTGGGCGGAGTACCGCTTCGGGGCCGGCCGCGGGGAGTCCCGTCTCGTCTGCGTGACCATGGGCACCGGCATCGGGGGCGGGATCGTCACCCAGGGCCGCGTTGTCCGCGGCCGCTACGGCATCGCCGGCGAGTTCGGGCACATGATCGTCGTCCCCGGCGGGCACCGCTGCGAGTGCGGCAACCGCGGCTGCTGGGAGCAGTACGCCTCCGGCAACGCCCTGGTCCGCGAGGCGCGCGAGCTGGCCCGGTCGAACTCGCCCGTGGCCCACCACCTGCTCGACCTCGCCGGCGGCAACCCCGAGGCGATCAGCGGACCGATGGTCACCGACGCCGCCCGCGCGGGGGACCCGGCCGCCGTCGAGCTCTTCGAGGACGTCGGGCGCTGGCTCGGCATCGGCGTGGCCAACCTGGCCGCCGCCCTGGACCCGGGGACCGTCGTCATCGGCGGCGGGGTCTCCGACGCCGACGAGCTGCTGCTCGGCCCGTGCCGGGACGCCTACCGCCGCACGCTGACCGGTCGCGGGTTCCGCCCCGAGCTGACCATCGCCCGCGCGAGCCTCGGCCCGGCCGCGGGCCTGGTGGGGGCGGCGGACCTGTCCCGCGGCTGGGGGTGAGGACCGCGCAGGCCCCGGTGCGGGTCGCCACCTTCAACGTCCGGGAGCTGCTCGACGACACCGTCGCCGTCCGTGAGGTGCTGCGGGCGGTGGCCGCCGACGTGGTGTGCCTGCAGGAGGTGCCCACGCACGTCCTGGCCCGGCACCGGCTCGGGGTCCTCGCCGCCGACACGGGGTTGTGGGTGGCCGCCTCCGGCCCCGAGGGGGCGGGCACCGCGGTGCTCACCGCGACGCGCGTCGACGTGCGGGCCGCCGGCGTGCGCGCCTTGCCGACCCCGCGGCGGCGCGGTTGGAGGCCGGTCCGACCGCGCGGCACGGCCGAGGCCGTCGTGCGGGTGCCGGTGGAGCAGGGCTGGTCGGCGGCGGTCCTCGTGCGCAGCGTGCACCTCGGCCTGGATGCGGGGGAGCGGTTCGGCCACCTGTCCCGGCTCACCCCGGGGTGCGCCGTCGACGGGGAGGTCGGCCGGTGGCGGGACGCGCCCACCGTCGTCGCGGGTGACCTCAACGAGGAACCGGGCGGCCCGGTCCACCAGCGGCTGTGCACGGTCCTCGTCGACGTCGCCGAGGCCGTGGGCGACCCGCAGCCCACCTTCCCGGCCCGCTCCCCGCGGCGTCGGCTGGACCTGCTGCTGGCGGACCGTCAGCTGAGCGTCGTCGGCGCGCACGTCCCGACCGGGCACCCGGGCGCGAGCGACCACCTGCCCGTGGTGGCGGACCTGCTGGTGCCCGTCGGACCCCGCTGAGGGTCAGACGACGGCACCGTCGTCATCGTCGTCGTCCCGGCTGCTCGGCAGGCGGATGACGAGGGTCGCGAAGCCGGCGACGAAGACCGCCGCCGTGATGGCCGTCATGAGCTGGGGGACGTCGTTCCAGCCCAGCGCGACGACGAGGAGGAACAGCGGGGAGCCGACGACGGCGATCCAGGCGGCCCAGCCGACGACGTCGCGCGGCAGCGGGGACGGGTCGGCCGGGACGAAGCGGTCCTCCCCGAGCGCCCGCAGCTCGGCGGGTTCGTCGTCGCGCTGACGGGGGGTCGCGAACCACTCCGGGGACGGGACGTCCTCGCGCGGGGCCGGCGGCAACGGTGCGGCCGGCCGGACGAGCCGGGTGCGGTCCTCGGGGGACTCGGCCGGTTCCTCGGCTCCGGCGCGGTGCCGGGGGGACCGGTCCTCGGCGGACTCGGTCGCGGTGGTGGCCTCCTCGGCCGCGGCGGGGGAGTCCTCACCCGCCGGGTCTCCTGCGTCGGGCGCGCCCGTGGGCTCGGCCGGGGTCGTGTCCCGCGCGTCCTCGGTGCGTTCCGGCGCCGCGGCGTCGTCCCCCCAGTGCGCGACGATCTCGGCGAACGCCGCGTCGACGTCGAGGGGGCCGGATCCGTCGTCCGGGGTGCGGGACACGCTGTCATCGTGTCACGCCGGGACCGGACCGGTCGAGGTCGACGCGAGGTCGACGCGATGTCGACGTGGGCTCGACGCGAGCCGGACCTGTGGTCGCGGTGCCCCCTGGTGCCGGTGCTCACAGGTAGCGTTCCGGAGGTGCCCCGGTTCCCGGTCCTGTACTGGCCGATCAAGCTGCTCGTCGCCGAACCGCTGGTCACCGCCGTCTTCCGGCCGTGGGTGCGCGGGCTCGAGCACGTCCCGACCTCCGGCCCGGCGATCCTGGCCAGCAACCACCTCTCGGCGGCCGACACCGTGCTGCTGCCGACCGTCGTGCGCCGCCGCGTCACGTTCATCGCCAAGGCCGACCTGTTCCGGGGCACGGGCGTCAAGGGGAAGCTGACGGCCGGGCTCATGCACGGCATCGGGCAGCTGCCCGTGGACCGCTCCGGAGGTCGCGCGTCCTCGGCGGCGATCGACAGCGCGGTGTCGGTGCTGCGCGACGGCGAGCTGTTCGGCATCTACCCCGAGGGCACGCGGTCGCCCGACGGACGCCTGTACCGCGGGCGCACGGGGGTGGCCCGCATCGCGCTGGCCTCGGGGGCCCCCGTGCTGCCGGTCGCGATGGTCGGCACCGAGGACCTCCTCCCGACCGGCCGCGTGCTGCCCAAGGTGCGCCGCGTCGGCGTCGTCATCGGTGAGCCGCTGGACTTCTCCCGCTACGCCGGGCGGGCCGACGACCAGCTCGTCGTGCGCTCGGTCACCGACGAGGTGATGGCCGCGATCCAGGCGCTCTCGCACCAGGAGTACGTCGACGCCTACGCCGAGCGCAGCCGGCTGCGCGCCGAGCTGTCGCGGGGGACGGGCGTGCCCGAACCGACCACGCCGTCCTCCGGTGGGCCCGGTGGCCGTGCCGCCCCGACGGGGGAGCCGCCACGGCCCCCGGCAGCGGGCGACGACGCGCCGGGCGGGGGTGCCGCGACGCGCTGACCGCGCGGTGGCAGAGTGCTGCCGTCCAAGGGTCGTCCCGCGGGTCTTCCCAGGGGTCAGGCACGCCGGCGAGGACGCCGGGGAGTGGAGTCCAGGATGCGGGTCGGGATCCTCACCGGGGGCGGCGACTGCCCCGGTCTCAACGCCGTCGTGCGGGCGGCGGTCATCGCCGGGACGCAACGGCACGGCATGGAGTTCGTCGGCTTCGTCGACGGCTGGCGCGGGGTGCTGGACGGCGAGACCGTGCCGCTCGACGAGGCCGCGGTCCGGCCGCTGCTGACCGTCGGCGGCACCGTCCTGGGCTCGTCCCGGACCAACCCGCTCAAGGACGGCGAGGAGCAGGGCGTGGCCCGGGTGCGGGCGCAGCTGTCCGCCCTCGGGGTCGACGCGCTGCTGGCCATCGGCGGCGAGGACACGCTCGGCGTCGCGACGGCGCTGCACGAGGCGGGCGTCCCCGTGGTGGGCGCGCCGAAGACCATCGACGACGACCTGTCGGCCACCGACGCGACCTTCGGCTTCGACACCGCCGTCCAGACCGCGGTCGACGCGTGCGACCGCCTGCGCACGACGGGGGCCAGCCACCACCGCGCGATGATCGTCGAGGTGATGGGCCGGCACGCCGGGTGGATCGCCCTGCACACGGGCATGGCGGCGGGCGCGCACGTCACGCTGCTGCCCGAGGAGGACGTCGACCTCGACGCCGTGGGTGCCACGGTGCGCGAGGTGCTGGCCCGCGGTGAGGCGCCGCTCGTCGTCGTCAGCGAGGGCGCCAAGGTGCACGGCGCCGAGGCCGTCAAGAACGCTCCGCGGGACGCCTTCGGGCACGTCCAGCTCGGCGGGGCGGGCGACGCCCTCGAGCACGAGATCGCCGCGCGGGTGCCGGGGCTGTCCACGCGCGTCACCGTCCTGGGCCACCTGCTGCGCGGCGGGACGCCGTCGGCCGCGGACCGCATCCTCGCGACGCGGTTCGGCCTCAGCGCGATCGAGGCGCTCGCGTCTGGGAACCTGGGGACCATGGCGTCGCTGCACGGGGTGGACGTGGTGCAGGTGCCGCTCGCCGACGCGACGGGCGTCCTGCGAACCGTTCCCGAGAGCAGGCGCGCGGAGACGGCGGGGCTGCACTGGTGAACTCCGGCGCCCGCGGGGGCGCCGGGGTGCGACACTGGCCCGCGTGAGCACGCACACGACCGCGACGACCGCCCCGAGCTCGATCCCGGGTCAGTCCAGCACCAGCTGGCCGGACCTGCCCGCCGCTCAGCAGCCGCAGTGGCCGGACGCCGCCGCGCTGGCCGAGGTGCAGGCGGAGCTCGCGTCGTATCCGCCGCTCGTGTTCGCCGGGGAGGCCGACCAGCTGCGCGCGCAGCTGGCCAAGGCGGCCCGCGGCGAGGCGTTCCTGCTCCAGGGCGGGGACTGCGCCGAGACGTTCGCCGGCGCGACGGCCGACGGCATCCGCCGCCGGCTCAAGACGATGCTGCAGATGTCGGCCGTCCTGACGTACGGCGCTTCGTTGCCCGTGATCAAGGTCGGCCGCATGGCGGGCCAGTTCTCCAAGCCGCGCTCGAGCAACGACGAGACGCGTGACGGGGTGACGCTGCCCGCCTACCGCGGTGACGCCGTCAACGACTACGCCTTCACGCCCGAGTCGCGGACGCCGGACCCCCAGCGGCTGCTGCGGGCGTACCACACGTCCTCGGCGACGCTGAACCTCATCCGCGCCTTCACGACCGGTGGCTACGCGGACCTGCGCAAGGTCCACGAGTGGAACCGCGGTTTCGCGGCGACGGCGGCCAACGCCAAGTACGAGGCGCTGGCCCGGGACATCGACAAGGCGATGAAGTTCATGATCGCTTGCGGCGCCGACTTCGACGCCCTGCAAACGGTCGACTTCTTCGCCAGCCACGAGGCGCTGCTCCTCGACTACGAGCGGCCGCTGACCCGCACGCTGGACGAGGAACCGCCGCTCAGCGGTCCGGCCGGCACCGACGTGCGCCAGGGCGGTCCCTACGACGTCTCGGGGCACATGGTGTGGATCGGGGAGCGCACCCGTCAGCTCGACGGCGCGCACGTCGACTTCGCCTCCAAGATCCGCAACCCCATCGGCATCAAGCTGGGGCCGAAGACGTCCGTCGAGGACGCGCTCGCGCTCGTGGAGAAGGTCGACCCGTACCGCGAGCCGGGCCGGCTGACCTTCATCACGCGCATGGGCGCCTCGACGATCCGCGAGGCGCTGCCCGCGCTCGTCGAGGGCGTCACCCGCGCCGGGGCGCAGGTCACCTGGGTCTGCGACCCGATGCACGGCAACACGATCACCTCGACCAGCGGCTACAAGACGCGCCGGTTCGACGACGTCGTGGACGAGGTGCGCGGGTTCTTCGAGGTGCACCGCGCGCTGGGCACCGTGCCCGGCGGCCTGCACGTCGAGCTCACGGGGGACGACGTCACCGAGTGCCTCGGCGGTGCGTTCGACATCGACGACGCGGCCCTGGCGACCCGCTACGAGTCGCTGTGCGACCCGCGCCTGAACCACCAGCAGTCCCTCGAGCTGGCGTTCCTCGCGGCGGAGATGCTCTCCCAGCGCTGACCGGTACGACGAAGGGCCCGGGACCTCGAGGTCCCGGGCCCTTCGTCGTGCTCAGGGTCAGACCACCGTCAGGGTGATCGTCGAGCCCTTCGGGACGCTCTGGCCGGCGGCGGGGTCGCTGCTGCGGACGGTGCCGAAGACGCCGCCCAGGATGTTGTCGCGGGCCACCTTGAAACCCAGGGCCTGCAGCTGCTGGGTCGCCGCGTCGACGTTCTTGCCCTGGACCTGCGGGACCTGGACGAGCGGGGGTCCGGCGGACACGACGAGCCGGACGGCGTCGCCGCGGAAGAGGGTCCCGTCGGCGGGGGTCTGGGAGATGACCTGCCCCTTCGGCACCGTCTCGCTGATCTGCTGGTCGACGCCGCCCACGGTGAGCCCGCGGTCGGTGATCGCCGTGGCCGCCGCGTCCTGCGGCTGGTCCACGACGTTCGGGACGTCGATCGGCTCGCGGCCCTTGGAGACGACGAGCGCGACGGGGCTGTCGTGGTTCACCACCGTCCCGGCGGCCGGGTCGGTGCGGATCACGGCGCCCTCGGGGACGTCCTCGCTGAATTCCTGGCTGACGGCGCCCACGCCCAGACCCGTGTCGCGCAGCCGGGACTCCGCGTCGGACTGCGAGGCCCTGACGACGTCCGGGACGGCGAACTGCTGGATCCCGCGGCTGACGACGATGGTCACCGTGCCGTCCTTGCGGACGCGGTCCCCGTCCTCGGGGTCGCTGGAGGCGACGAGCCCGGTGGCGACCGTGTCGCTGAACCCCTGCTGCTCGTCGACGCCCAGCCCCGCCGACTGCAGGATCGAGCGCGCCTCCTGCGGTGACTTCCCGGCCACGGCGGGGGTCGTCGTGTACGCGCCGGGCCCGGCGAGGAAGTACCAGGAGATGCCGGCGCCGACGGCCAGGACCAGCAGCACGAGGCCCACGAGCAGGCCCCGGCGCGAGCGGTGGCCCTCCGAGGACGGCACGGTGTCCGCCTCGTCCTTCGCCGCCAGGGCCCCGATGCGGGTGGTGCTGCCCGGCGCGGACGGGGTGGCCGGACGGGGTGCCCGGGCGCCGAGCTGCTCCGGCGTCAGGGACGACCGCACGGCGCGCAGCTGCTCGAGCATCTCCCCGGCGTCGGCGGGCCGTTCGTCGGGGTCCTTGGCCAGGGCGTCGAGGACGAGCGCGTCGAGCGCCTTCGGCAGGCCCGGCGCCTTCACCGACGGCGGTGGCACGGTCTCGTGGACGTGCTTGTAGGCGATCGTGAACGGGCTGTCGCCGGTGAAGGGCGGCGCGCCCGTGAGCATCTCGTAGAGCATGACGCCCACGCCGTAGACGTCGCTGCGCGCGTCGGTCTCGCCGGTCTCGAGCTGCTCGGGCGCCAGGTACTCGGCGGTGCCCATGAGGTCGCCCATGCCGACGGTGGTGCTCTGCCCGCCGCCGGCGGAGGCGGCCCGGGCCAGGCCGAAGTCGGCCACCTTGACCCGGCCGTCGTCGGCGACGAGGACGTTGGCCGTCTTGACGTCCCGGTGCAGGACGCCCTTGCGGTGCGCCTCGGCGAGGGCGTCGAGGACGTCCGCCGTGACGCTGAGGGCCTCGCCGGGAGTGAGCGCGCCCTTGTCGAGGACGACGTCGCGCAGCGTGCGCCCGTCGATGAGCTCCATGACGAGGTAGGCCGTCTCGGTGCCGCCCTCGTGGTCCACGCCCTGGTCCAGGACGGCCACGATGCCCGGGTGCGTCAGACGTGCCGCGGACTTGGCCTCCCGGACGAACCGGGAGCGGGCCGTCGGGTCGTGGGCGAGGTCCGCGCGCAGGACCTTGAGGGCGACCACGCGCTCGAGGCGCTCGTCCTCGGCCCGGTAGACGACGCCCATGCCCCCGCGGCCGACACGGCCCAGGACGTGGTACCGCCCGTCCAGGCGTCGTCCGACGAGGGGGTCGGAGAGGGTCGCGTCCACGGTCAGCGAGTCTAGGTCGACTCAGCGTCCGATCCGGTCCGCGACTCAGCGGAAGCGGGCCTGCAACGTCTGGACGTTCGCGACGTAGCGCCGGGTGTCGTCGTACATCCCGCGGGAACGGACCGAGGCCTGCCCCTGGTAGTACGACGCGATCGCGACGTCCGGCGGGTTGTTGGCGACGAGCGTGCGCAGGATCGCGACGCCGGCCTTGGCGTTGTCGCGGGCGTCGAAGAGGTCGATGGGTTCCCCGAGCAGGTTCGAGGCCCACTCGCCCGAGCTCGGGATGACCTGCATCGCCCCGATGGCGTTGGCGTGCGAGACGACCTTCATCTGGAAGCCCGACTCCTGCATGCCGATGGCCAGGGCGAGGGAGGGGTCCACCCCGAGCCGCACGGCCGTCGAGCGGATGATCTCCCGCATCTCCGCCTTGCTCGGCTGCTTGCTCGCCTGGATGCGGGCGCGGTTGGTCGAGACGGCGTCCGAGACGGCGGGAGCCTGGGTGGTGGGCTTCGGCGTCGTGGCCGGCTTGGCCGACTGGCCCGCGGCGCCGGTGCGCAGCGTCTGGCCCTCGACGATGAAGCCGGCCGCGTCGAGGCCGTTGAGGGCCACCAGGTCGGCCACGCTCGTCCCCGTCGTCAGGGCGATGTGCGAGAGCGTGTCACCGGCCGCGACGGTGTAGGTGCCGCCCGCCGCGGGGGCGCGCCCGCCCGAGGTCGAGGCCCCGGCCGTGCCGCCGGGCAGCGTCAGCACCTGACCGGCCCGCAGGAAGCCGTCGGCCGAGAGCCCGTTCGCGTCGCGCAGAGCACCGACGGTCGTGCCCTGCGCCAGGGCGATGTGGGAGAGCGTGTCGCCGTCCTGCACGGTGTACGAGCCGCCCCCCGACGTGCTCTGCGGCCCCGGGACGCGCAGCTGCTGCCCCTCGACGACGAAGGCGTCCGCACCCAGCCCGTTGGCCGTGACGACGGCGTCGACGGTGGTGCCGTGCGCGGCCGCGATGGCCCCGACGGTGTCCCCGGCCTCGACGGTCACCACGGTCTCGCCCGGGGCCGCGGCGGCGTGCGCGGCGGGGACGAGGGCGGTGGGGGCGGCGGCGCCGACGAGCGCGGCGGCCAGCCAGCGTCCGCGACGCGCACCGGGGGTGGGGGTGTCAGTGGTCTCGTCGGCCATGGCGTCCCTCGCAGTCGTGACGGGTGGTGCAGCTGGTGCGGGAGTGCACCGGTGGGGCAGGGCTGAACCTAGCGGACCCCTCCGACACTCCGCCGTCCACGATGTCGGAGGAGCAGCGCCGAGCACGGGAGGTGACCGGGCGCGTCGCGCGGTGACCGGTGTCGTCCCCGCGGCGGACACGGCAGACTGGTGGGGTGGTTGCACCGCTGAGAGCAGAGATCGCCCGGGAGAAGAGCACCGAGGAGCTGGACGGCCTCGTCCCGGAGTGGCTGACCGTCCCCGACGTCGCCGAGCGGACCGGCCAGGACCAGCGCGTCGTGCGTCGCTGGCTGCAGGAGCGCGAGCTCGTCGCGGTCCGGCGGGGCGAGCGCTCCGTGGCCCAGGTCCCGGCCGCGTTCGTCACCGACGAGGGGCCGCTGAACCACCTCAAGGGGACCCTGTCGGTCCTCATGGACTCGGGGTACACCGACGTGGAGGCGCTGGCCTGGCTCTTCACTCCTGACGACACCCTGCCGGGGACCCCCATCGACGCGCTGCGGGCCAACCGCAAGACCGAGATCCGGCGACGGGCCCAGGCGCTCAGCTTCTGAGCCGCCCGAGCCCGGTGCTCAGGAGGCGGTGGTCCAGCGCGCCTCGTCCCGGCGGGCGAGGCGCGCGCGGACCAGGCCGGGCACGGCGACGGCGAGCCGCCGGCCCATCCCGACCTTGACGCGGCGCGACAGCACGTCGAAGCCCGCGGCCTCGACCTCCCCGAGGATCCCGCCGTACAGCAGGTAGGCCGTGCGCAGGCAGTCCCGCGACGTGGGGTGGACCATGTCCAGCCCCGGCTCGGCGTACGCGTACAGCTCCCGCGTCCGCTCGGCCTCGAAGGCGAGCACGTCGCGGACCGCCTGCGGGGTCGTGCCCGCGGCCCGCGCGGCGAAGAGGTCCTCCCGCGTGAGCCCGAAGCGGGCGAGGTCCTCCTCGGGCACGTACACGCGTCCGCGGTCCAGGTCCTCACCGACGTCGCGGACGAAGTTCGTCAGCTGGAACGCCTCGCCGAGCGCCCGGGCGCGCGGTACCGCGTCCGGGGTCAGCGGTTCGAGGATCGGCAGCATCTCCAGCCCGATGACGGCCGCCGAGCCGTAGACGTAGTGGCGCAGGTCCTCGTACGTGGCGTACCCGGTCGTCGTGATGTCCATCCGCATGGACTCCAGGAACGCCTCAACGTGCTCGCGCGGCAGGTCCCAGCGGCGCATCGTCGCCGCCATCGCCCGCCCCACGGGCTCGGCGGCGTCCTGAACGTCGAGGGACGCGAGGAACTCGTCCGACCACCGCACGAGGGCGTCCGGGTCCGGGTCCGTCAGGGAGTCCACGAACTCGTCGGCGTACCGCGCGAAGCCGTAGAGCGCCCAGACGTACGGCCGCTTGGCCGGCGGCAGGAGGAGCGTCGCGAGGTAGTACGTCTTGCCGTGCTCGGCGTGCAGGAGGCGGCACGCCTCGAACGCCTCGCGCAGGTCCGGGTCCACCAGGGCCGGGTCGTCCTGCGCGGCGGCGTCGAGGCAGACGGCGCTGCTGCGGGGGATCACACGCTCCGCCAGGCGCGGGAGGTGTAGCTGCGGTCGCGGCCGGTGACGCGTTCGGCGGCCAGTCGGCCCGACACCAGGACCATCGGGACCCCGACGCCGGGCTGGGTGCCGGACCCGGTGAACACGACGTTCTCGCCCCAGAGGTTGCCGGGCCGGAACGGGCCCGTCTGGCGGAAGGAGTGCGAGGCCGCGAAGGGCGCGCCGTCGGCCATGCCGCGCCGCTCCCAGTCGGCGGGCGTCGTCACGTCCTCGACCTCGACGCCCTCGGCGAACCCGGTGTACCCGCGCTGCTCGAGCGTCGCCATGACGTGCTCGCGGTACCGCGGCGCGATGCGGTCCCAGTCCAGCGGGGAGGACCCCGCCGACAGCGACGGGGTCGGGAACAGCACGTAGTAGATGTGCTTGCCCGCGGGGGCCAGGGACGGGTCGGACACGGTCGGGCGCGACACGAGCACCGACGGGTCGCTCATGAGGCGGCCGTCGAGCAGTTCGGCGAACACCTCCTTCCACGCGTTCCCGAAGTGGATGGAGTGGTGCACCGGGTCCGGGTAGTCCTTCGAGGACCCGGCCAGCAGCAGGTAGCAGCTGGGGGAGTACGACAGGTTGCGGCGCACCGGCTTGCCGAGCAGCTTCTCGCGGGCCACGGGCAGGTCGGGGTTCAGGACGACGACGTCGGCCGGGAACCGGCGCCCGTCCGTCGTCGTGACGGCCGTCGCGCGCCCGCCCTCGCGCTCGACGCGGTCGACCGTGGCGCCGTAGTGGAACTGGACGCCGTGCTTCTCGGCGGCCGCCGCCATCGCCGTCGGCAGGGCGTGCATGCCGCCCTTGGGGAAGAACACCCCCGCGACGGAGTCCATGTACGCGATGACCGCGTACAGCGCCAGGGCGTCGTACGGCGACAACCCCGCGTACAGGGCCTGGAAGGAGAACATCCGCTGGGTGCGGGGGTCCTTGAGGAACTTGCCGACCTCGGGGGCCAGCTTCTTGAACCCCCCGGCCGCCAGCAGCCGCACGAGGTTCGGCTTGAGCAGGTCCAGCGGGGTGTCGATGTTGCTGTCGATGAAGTCGCGGATCTCCCACCGGTACAGGTTCGCGACGTGGTCGACGAAGCGGCGGTAGCCGTCCGCCTCGGCCGCCCCGCACAGCTCACCGATCGCCTGCGCGGTGCGCTCGACGTCCGCCGAGACGTGCAGCGAGGTGCCGTCGGCGTAGTTGCCCCGGTAGAGCGGATCGACCGGGTGCAGGTCCAGCCAGTCGTGCATGTCCTCGCCGAGCGCGTCGAAGCAGTCGGCGATGAGGTCCGGCATCGTCAGGACAGTCGGCCCGGTGTCGAACCGGTACCCGTCCTTGACGACCAGCCCGGCCCGACCGCCCGGGACGTCCTCGCGTTCGAGGACCGTGACGTTGCGCCCGGCTCCGGCCAGCCGCATGGCTGCGGACAGCCCCGCGAGGCCGGCCCCCACCACCACGACGTCGTCGGTGCGTCCGGCGACGTGCCGGGTGCGGCCCGGCAGCCAGTCCAGCGCGCTCACGAGCGCCTGCTCGTGGCCGCCACGACGAGGGCGTGCAGCGCCCCGCGGGCGTCCTCGGTGAGGTCGGCGCCGTCGAGGGTCGCGCAGGCCACCCCGACCTGCTGCTCGATCAGCGCCTCCACCCCCGCGAGGGCCCCGGTGTCCGTCAGGACGTCGCGCAACATGTCCACACCTTCCGTCGTCAGGTCGGGGTCCCCCAGCAGCCGGCGCACCGTCTCGGCCTGCGCGGGGGTCGCGTTCTGCACGGCCAGGCCGACCAGGACGGTCCGCTTGCCCTCGCGCAGGTCGTCGCCGGCCGGCTTGCCCGTCTCGGCCGGGTCGCCGAAGACGCCGAGCACGTCGTCGCGCAGCTGGAACGCCTCCCCGAGGGCGAGCCCGAAGCGGGAGTAGTCCGCCAGGAGGTCGGTCGAGGCCCCGGCGAGGGACCCGCCGAGCAGCAGCGGGTGCTCGATGGAGTACTTGGCGCTCTTGAACGTCAGGACCCGGCGGGCCCGGTCGACCGCGCCGTCGCTGCCGCGCTGCGTCGAGGACGCCTGCTCCAGCATGTCGAGGTACTGACCGCCCATGAGCTGGGTGCGCATCGTGTTGAAGACGCGGCGGCCGCGCAGCATCGCCTCGGCGGGCAGCTCGCTGCGGGAGAACAGCTCGTCGCTCCAGCTCAGGCACAGGTCGCCCGCGAGGACGGCGCCGGCCAGGCCGAAGCGCGTCCGGCTGCCCTCCCAGTCCTGCTCGCGGTGCAGCGCCTCGAACCGGCGGTGCACGGCGGGCTGGCCGCGGCGCGTGTCGGAGTCGTCCATGACGTCGTCGTGGATGAGCGCGGCCGCCTGGAACAGCTCCAGCGCCGCGGCGGCCGTGACGATGCCGTCGTCCGGCAGGTCCTCGGCCACGCCGTGGTACCCCCAGAAGCAGAACGCGGGGCGCAGCCGTTTGCCCCCGCGCAGGAGGGCCGCGATCGCGTCGAGGACGGGGTCGCAGTCGGCGCTGACCTCGCGCAGGACGGCGGTCTGGTCGTGGAGGAACTCCTCGAGGACCCTCGACACGGCGGTCCGCAGTTCAGCCGTCGCCCGGAGCGGGGAACTCATCTCGACAGCCGTTGACTCGACACTGGGGGTGGGCGGCACAGGGGCACTCTAGGCATGACCCCCGACACGGGCGAACGGACGTCGGTGCTGGTCACAGGCAGGTCACGGGGGGTCGTCTCCTACGGTGGGAGGCGTGGTGATGGACCGGGAGGCGTACCTGCAGCGCTGGAGCGCGCTGCACGGCGGCACGCACGCCAACGCGCTGGTGCGCGGCTGGCTCAGCGGCGCCCACGTCCTGGCCCGACCCCTGGCGGCGGCCGGGACGGCGCCCTGGGTCGTCACCCTGGTCGGCGCGGCGCTGGCCGTCGCCGCCGCGGCGCTCGCCGTCGCGGGTGGTCGCGGCGGGGCCGCCGCCGTGGGGGCCGGGGTGCTGCTCGCCGCGGCCGGGGTCTTCGACAACCTCGACGGTGCCGTGGCCGTCATGACCGGCCGCACCTCCCGGCGGGGCGCGCTGCTCGACGCCGTCGTCGACCGGATCGGCGACGGCGCCTGCGCCGTCGTGCTCTGGGGGTGCGGGGCCCCGGCGTGGCTCGTCCTCGTCGCCGGTGGCCTGGCGCAGCTGCAGGAGTACGTCAGGGCTCGGGCGCAGGGCCTGGGCGTGGACGACGTGACCGTCGTCTCGGTCGCCGAACGTCCCGTCCGCCTGGCCCTGGCGGCGAGCTGCGCCATCGCCACGGCCATCGTCGTCTGGCTCGACTGGGCGACCCTGGGGGCCGGGGTCTGGGCCGTCCTCGGGCTCATCGGCATCGTCCAGGTGACCGGCGCGGTGGTCCGCCGGCTCTGAGCCGCGCCGCCCTCAGGCGGGGCCGACGAGGTCGGTGACGATGCGCGCCGAGAGCCCCACGAGCGGCAACCCCCCGCCCGGGTGCGACGACCCGCCCACCAGGAACAGCCCCGGGACGGGAGAGCGGTTGGCCGGGCGCAGGAACGCCGAGCGCGCCCCGTTGCTCGCCGTGCCGTAGATCGCGCCCCCGTCGCTGCCGGTGCGTTCTTCCAGGTCGGCCGGGGTGCGGACTTCCGCCCACCGCAGCCGGGACCGCACGTCCAACCCGCGGCGGGCGAGCGCGTCGAGGACGACGTCGGTGTGCCGGCGCACCAGGTCCTCCGAGCGCCAGTCCGTGCCGCCGTGCTGCGGGTCGTGGACGGGCGCGTTGACCAGGACGAACCACGCCTCGGTGTCGTCCGAGGGCCGTAGCGCAGGGTCGTCCGGGGCGCTGACGTAGACGGTCGGGTCGGCCACGGGACGGCCCGCGGCGAGGTCGGCGAACTCCGCGTCGTAGTCGTCGGGGAAGAGCACGGTGTGGTGCCGCAGCCCGGGGGTGCGGCCCTCCAGGGCCAGCAGCAGGACGAACCCCGAGCTGGACCGCAGCCGGCGCGGCGGCCGCAACCGGGGCCGGGGCAGCAGGTCGCCGTAGAGCCGGGCGGCGTCGACGGCCGAGACGACGACGTCGGCCCGCACCTGCCTCCCGTCGGCCAGCCGCACGCCCGCCGCCCGGCCGCCCTCCTCCAGCACGCGGTCGACGGGGGCGTCCGTCGTGATGCGCGCCCCGCGCTCGCGGGCGCGGTCGGCCACCGCCTGGGCCAGCAGGTGCAGGCCGCCGCGCACGTACCAGGCGCCGAAGGCCTGCTCGACGAACGGGACGGTGGCCAGCGCCGCGGGGGCCCGGCCCGGGTCGGACCCGGAGTAGGTCGCGTAGCGGTCCAGCAGTGTCCGCAGCCGCGGGTCATGCAGGTACTGGCGCCCCACGCCCCGCAGCGACGACCACGGCGCGACCGTCCGCAGCCCGCGGACGTCCTTCGCCAGGCGCAGCAGCGTCTTCGGCCCCTCGAGGGCGGACTCCAGGAACGGTTCGCGCGCCACGTCCCAGATCTCGGCCGCGCGGCGCTGGAACGCCGTCCACTGCGCCCCCGTGCCCGCGCCCAGCGCGTCGTCGAGCGCACGCGCCACCTGCGGCAGCCCGCCGCCGGGCAGGTCGACCTCGGTCCCGTCGGCGAAGCGGTAGTGGGCCACCGGGTCCAGCTGGACGACGTCGAGCACGGACTCGACGGGGTCGCCGGTCTTGAGGAACAGGTCGCGCTGGACCGCCGGGAGCGTCAGCAGCGAGGGGCCGGTGTCGAAGGAGAAGCCGTCCCGGCTGAACCAGCCGAGCTTGCCGCCCACCTGCGGCCCCTGCTCGAAGACCTCGACCGCGTGCCCCTGCGCGGCGAGGCGTGCCGCGACCGACAACCCGCCGAACCCGGCGCCGACGACCACCACGCGGCTCAGAGCGACCGCCCCTTCCAGACCAGGCCGCCACGGCGGCGGCGGCGCCAGGAGTCCCCGAGCAGCCCGAGCAGCAGCGCCACCGAGGCGGGGTGCCAGAACGCGTCCGGCACGGAGCGACCACCGGTGCGCTCGGCCGCCGCGTACCGCCCGACGACCCCCGCGAGGTAGCCGACGGCGCCGACGGGGGAGCCGGCCAGCGCCGCGGCCGGCGGGACGAGGTACGTCACGACGAGCCCGGCGCCGACGGCCGCGGCCGCCGGGGCGGAGCCGAACGCGGACCAGAGCGACTTGGTGTACCCGTCCCGCAGGTCCCCCCAGCCGCCGTACATCCGGCAGGTGGCCAGCGCGGTCCCGTCGGCGACGCCGCCGCGACCGCCGACGGCCTTGACCGCCCGCAGCAGCGCGAGGTCGTCCAGCACCTCACCCCGCACGGCCGCGTGCCCGCCCGCCCGGCGGTACGTGGCGGCGTCCACGACGAGGAACTGCCCGTTCGCCGCCGCCAGCGACGGCCGGGGCGAGACCTCCGCCCTCCGCAGCGGCAGCGTCGTCAACCACGACCACTGCAGCAGCGGCTGCACGAGGCGTTCGCTCCACGTCAGCGCGAGCTGCCGGGGGTAGGGGCAGACCACGTCGAGACCGGTGCGGCGCAGCAGGTCCACCGCCGCCGCCACCGCGTGCGGGGCGAGCACGACGTCCGCGTCCACGAACACGAGCACCTCGCCCGTCGCGTGGCCGGCGGCCTCGTCGCAGGCCGAGGTCTTGCCCAGCCAGCCCGGGCGCGGCCCGCCGCTGCGGACCAGCCGCACCCGCGGGTCGGCCGCCGCGAAGGCCTCGACCACCTCGGCCGTCCGGTCGCTCGAGGCGTCGTCGACGACGACGACCTCGTAGTCGGGGACCTCGACCTGGTCGAGCAGGGAGGCCAGGCACGCCGGCAGGTCCTCCTCCTCGTCGCGCGCGGGGACGAGGACGCTGACGCGGCCCGGCACCGGGGGCGGGTCCAGGACCGGCACCCGCAGGCCGCGGGCGTTGAGCAGCGAGTGCACCGTGAGCGCGACGGCGCTCGCCGACCCGGCCCAGGTCAGGGCGCGCCACGCCCTCACGGGCGCGTGCCCCGGCCGGCCAGGACCGAGCGCAGGTAGGGCAGGACGGTGAGGCCCATGGCGACGCCGCCGTAGGCGGCGACCACCGGCCGCCGGAAGAACACCGCGTTGCCGAGCGTGGACCCGAGCCACGTCCAGCCCAGGAGGACCGCGGGGACGGTCTGCGGCGCGGTCGTGCCGGGGGTGTCGCGGGTCGTGGCGTGCGCAGCGCCGCAGATGGCCACCGCCGTCAGCAGCCAGCCGGCGTAGTTGGTCAGGGGGATCCCCGGCACGCCGGGCAGGTGCGGCCGCGGCGTCTGGAAGGCCCAGTGCCCGGCAGCCGTCATCTGCGGGTCGAGGAAGAGGTCCCAGGACGCGAGCGTCCACGCTGCGGTCGCGACCGTCGCGACGTCCCGGACCCCGGCCGGCAGGTCCCTCGCGAGGTGCCGCCCGAGCCGCACCGAGGGGTGGGCCATCATCGTCCAGGCCAGCGGCACCACGACGGGCACGTCGAGCACCTGGGGGCCCAGCGTCCCCGCGTAGCGGTACGGGCCGAAGGGGCGGCCCGTCCGCGTCCCGACGGCCTCGGCGACGAGCCCGAGACCCCCGGCGACGGCGAGCGTCGTCGCGGCCGCGCGGGGCCCGCCCCGACGTGCGGCGTCCGTCACCGACGCCGCCGCGAAGGCGACGACCGACCCGATCGTGGTCCGGCGCAACCTCTCCCCGCGCAGCAACGGGTGAGCGACCTGGGTGAGCACGGCCCCGGCCGCGAGGGCACCGCTGAGCGTCCGGGACAGGGAGGAGGGCACGGCGAGCACTCTAGGAGCGGGGTCCGACACGGGCCCTCCGGGGCCGGACGACGTCCTCCGGTTCCACGGGGTTCACGGGGTGCGACCGTCCAGGGTGCCGCGGACCTCGACCACCCCGAACCGGGCGAACAGCTCCTCGGCGTACCAGCCCTCCGTGGGCGTGCGCTGCATGACGTCGCGGTGGGCGGCCCGGCGGTGGGCGAACTCGCGCAGCGCGTCCGTCGAGTCCCACAGGGAGAACGTCCCCTGGTAGCCCAGCGGCGCCTCCCCGATCCCGAACGCGCAGCGCAGGCCCGGCACGGTGTGCAGCTCCTCGGCCACCGGCGGCACCGCCCGCCAGAACGAGGCCGCCCGGGTCGGCCGGAGCCGGGCGCGGGTGATGGAGGCGACGGGGCCGTCCTGCGGGGGGTGCGCGGTAGCGCCGAAGGGTTCGCGGCCGGACCACCGCCCGCGGCTGCCGGCCGGGGCGAGGCGGAACTGCGCGTGCTCGCGGGCTATCCGGCCCCAGGCGCGCGCCGGCGCCGAGCCGTCGAACCGGTCGGCGTCGGCGGCCGAGTCCCACGCCACGAGCGCCGCCCAGCGCAGCGGGTCGGCGTCGCGGACGGTGAAGGTGCGGCCGTCCCCGGTGCCCAGGAGCTTGGCGAAACCGGCCCCGGGCAGCCGCCGCAGAGCGCGGCGGTCCGCCGCCATCCGCCACACGGCGCGGGGAACGTCGTGCGCCGCAACGGTCCAGACGTCCAGCGTCACGAGTTCCGGGGGTCTCACGCGGTGAGGCTATCCGCGGTCGGGACCGTCCACCTGCTCGCGCACCACCCGGGCGCACTCGGCGGGGTGGTCCCACGTCGGGACGTGCCCGCAGTCCGGCCACTCGATCCAGCGCGTGTGCGCGGGGGCCGCCTCCCGGCGGCAGAACTCAGGCGGCAGCACCCGGTCGCGTCCGCCCGCCACCACCGTCACGGGGGCCCGGACCTCGGACGCGCGGGTGAAGGCGCCCGTCGCGATGCCCGCGTCGGCGGCGACGTAGCCGGGCGCGGTGGCGATGGCCCGCAGGGCCTCGCGCACCACCTCGGCGGGCAGGTTGCGCGGGGCCGTGCTCGTCGTCGCCAGCGCGAGCGTGACCCCGAGCCGCGTGGTGAGGACCTGCGGCGGCAACCGGCCGGCCCAGCGCGCGAACTGCTGACCGGTGGGCAGCAGCGGTGGCCGCCGTCGCGGGGTGGACCACAACCCCGCCGGGGTGAAGGCCGTGACGTCCGCGACCACCCCGTCGCGTTCCCCGGCCGCGGCCTCCAGCGTCACCCACCCGCCGAGGGAGTGACCCACGAGGTGCACCGGTTCGCCCTGCGCCGTCGCGAAGCGGTGCAACCGGTTCCCCAGCGACCGGGGGGTCATGGAACCCGGCGGGACCGGCGGGGCCTGGCCGTGCCCCGGCAGGTCCAGCAGGAGGAGGCGGTGGTCGGCGGCGAGGTGGGGCACGACGAGCGACCACGCCGTGGCGGCGCCACCGAGCCCGTGCACGAGGACCAGCAGGGGGTCGGCGGGGTCGGTCGACCCGGCGCGGTGGACGGCGAAGCCCTCGAGCAGTCCGCTCGTCCCGGTGCGGTGGGTCATCCGAGTTCGACGGGGTGTCCGCTCGTGAGGCGGAGGAGTTCGTCGTAGCGGGTGCGGAAGACGGCGTGCGGGTGGCCCGCCGGGACCCAGACCTGGGGGTGGGGGGCGAGGGCGACGTCGACGAAGGTCGGCAGCGGCTCGGCCAGTCCCAGCGGTGACGCCGACCCGAGGACGGACCCGGTGCGGCGCAGCACGTCCGTGTCGTCGTCCTGGAACAGCTCCGGTTCGCACAGCACGGCCGCCAGCGCCGGGGCGAAGAGCGGGTGCGCCGCGGAGGAGATGACGAAGAGGTGCCGGTCGTCCCGGGTGCGCAGGACGGCGGTGGCGGCCACCGCGGCCAGCGGGACGCCGAGGTGGCGGGCGAGCCCGGCCGGGCCCTGCAGCGTCGCGGGGACCTCGACGACACCGCCTGCCGCGTCGAGGTCGAGGAGCGCCTCGGCGGTGCTCTCGACGGCCGGGACGGCGAGCACGGAGAGGGAGGGTCCTGAGGGTGCGGTCGTCAGTGAGCCGCCGCCCTCGGCGGGTCCCTGGCGCACCGTCCACCTCATGCACCCTCAGCGTAGAACCGTTCTCGCCCCCCGTCGCGCCGAGCGACGCCGTGTGTGACGTTGCAGCACCTCCCGGGTCCTCGGGGGTGTCGGGACGTCACGCACGAGAGGCGGTCCCTCAGTCGTCCGGAGCGGTCAGGACGTTCCGCCCGGCGAGGACGTGGACGCCGACGCCGGGGGAGACGGTGGTCGCCGTCCCCTCGACGGGTCGGTACGGCAGCCCCGCGATGGAGTACTCCCCGGACCACGTCGTCGTCAGCGTCACCGTCCGGTCGCCGGGGGTGGTGTACGTGTGCGTGAGCGTCTGGCGCGGGTACGCCCGTCCCGGGTCGCTCGTCGGTCCGAGCCGGCTGCCGTCGCCCAGGTCCCACGTCCAGCTCGTCGGCGTCGCCCGGATGCGGACCGGGAAACCCAGGACCGTCGTGTCGCGGACCACCGTCCCGCCCGTCGTGCGCAGGACGAGGGGGACGTTGAGGAGGGCCTGGCCGTCGTCCGGCTGCAGGTGCACCGGGCTCGCCGGCAACCCCACCCGCCGCAGGTCCGAGACCGTCACCGTCGGCAGGACCACGGGCGCCGCGTCCGCGGCCCCGGTCGTGCAGCGCGTCCCCTGGTTGATCCACTGCGCCGCGTCGCCCGTCCGCGTCCACGTCGTCGAGAACGTCTGGCCCGGCGGGCAGTTGGCGCGCGACGCCCCGCAGAAGTCGTCGCCGAAACTCCCCTCCGGTCCGTTGCGACCGCAGGCCGGGGTGCGGACGACGGTGGTGGGTGGGGCGCCTGTTCGGCGAGAGCCATGTTGTGGACTTGCAGCGGCGGGTTTCTTGACCCTCCTTGCTGTGATCGAAACATTGTCGTCAGCTGCGATGGCGGAGGAGTCGTGCAGGGGACGCGCGGCGCTGGCTGGGTTTGCGTCGAGCACCAAGACCAGGGGGGCGGACAGGAGCACTGTCGAGATGTGGACCCGGAGGCGGTTGAGGTGCAATGTCACTCAACCTCCAGCGCCATCCAGTGTCCTTGCTGCCAGACGACTTCCATCCAGAACTCGGAGTCGGGGGCGGCTTCATCAGAGCTGATCATCGAACCATTTCGGTCGAACGTGTTGTATGCCGGTCGATCGACAGTGACCGTGAGTTTCGCGTAGTCAGATGCTGGATCCCATGCGTCGATGCTCGTGCCGGTGAACTGCAACACGAACTGAGGAGTTGTGTACCCCTTCTCGCGGTACTCGTCGATGACGTCCGAGTAGAACCTGCATCCGGTGCACGACTCGACCGAGATCGAACGCAAGGTCGATGAGTCAGCCGTTTCCCGAGCGTGGTTGAGGACGCGTAGGAAGTATGCAGCGAAGAGGCTTGCTCCAGTTTCGTCCTGCACTTTGGCGCGCTCATCCAGCGTAGGGACAGAAACTCCTGCTGTCGCGGGAGAAAGAGTCGGGTCGTCCCTCATCTCGGGCGTTCTGGTGGCCTGCGCGTCGCCGTGCTCGTGGTGAGTTCCCCCAGGTGTCGAGGCCGCTGTCGAGGTCGCCGCCGCGGCGGGTGCCGGGGCCGCCGGCGCCTCCTGCGAACACCCCGCGAGCAGGCCGGCGAGGGCGAGGCCGGCGGCGGTCGCGACGAGGGGGCGGGCTGGGATCACGCCAGGCACGGTCGCACGTTCCGGGGGCGTGCGGAGCCGCTGGACGGGGTGCTGTGGATAAGTGCTGGGCCGTCCGGGTGACCCCTCGCGGCCAGTGACCCTCCGTCGCCGAGGCTCGACGCTGTGTCGTGTGGACAACCCGGTTCGCCGTTGACGCGTCCTGAGGGCGGTGGTGTAGCTTCGAGATGTGTTCGAACCGGTGTTCGAACATGATGAGACCGCTCGAGGCGCGGTCCGGGGAGAGGGGAAGCTCCGCGGGCCGCGCCCCGAGTGCGTGCTCGCGAGCCGCTTCCCCCGGCTCGCCGCACCGCGCGCTCCGCCGCGGTGCCGGCTCGAGACAGGGGAAGGGTGACGACGGTGCGACGGTTCTCCGACGCGGTGCACGTCCGCTACGGCGATGCGGACGAGGGGGAGGAGACCCCCGTGCAGTTCATCTGGCGCGGGCGGCTCTACGTCGTCCGCGAAGTCCTCTCCCGCTGGCGCGAGCGCAGCGCCTGGTGGGAGCACGCGGCCGTGGCCGCTGTCCACGGTGACGTCACCGACTCCGACGCCACCGGCCCGGGCGGGCGGCCCGCCCGCCGCCGCGTCCTCGAGATCGGCGACCTCGAACGCGAGGTCTTCCGCGTCGAGGCCAGCGTCGGCCGGGCGGGCGGCGCCGGCGTCTACGACCTCGCCCGCGCCGTCGCCCCGGGGACGGCGGCCGTGTCGGAGGTCGCTGGTACCTCTTCGTCCGAAGCGTCGGGGGACTGGCAGCTGCTGCGCGTCAGCGACTGACACCACCGACCGCCAGACCAGACCGCACGACCGGAGGAGAACGCGATGCCCACCACCTTCGACGTCCCTGCGGGCGTCCCGCGCCCGCTGACGACGGCCGCCCTCGACCTCCTCGCTCGCTGCGAGGACGAGCTGATCGCGGCGCTGCGCACGGACGACGTCGCCGAGCGCTACGTCCACGCCCACCTGGCCGCCCTGCGGGCCGGGGCCGCGATCGTCGCCGTGCACGGCCGGCCCGCCCGCGGCCGGCGCAGCGGGGGGCCGCGCAGCGTCTGGGAGATGCTGCCCGCCCTCGACCCGGGCCTGCAGGAGTGGGCCGACCGGTTCGCCGCGACGGCCGCGGTCCGGTCTGCGGTCGAGGCCGGCCGCACCGGGGTCGTGGACGCCGCGGCCGCCGACGACCTCCTGGCCCACGCCGAGCAGTTCCACCGCGTCGTCGAGGTCACGCTCGGTCTCAGCGCCCTCCAGCCGCTCGCCGGCTGACCGCGCCCGCTCCACCGCTCCACCCGTACGGTCCAGCAACTCCCGCACCACCCGGTCTTCCCCACGGGCGCGTTCCAGAAGGACGTCCCATGACCACCCTCGCTCCACCCGCCGCACCGTTCCCGCACCTGCACGTCGCCTCGGGGTACTCCCTGCGGTACGGCACCTCCACCCCCTCCGCCCTCGTGGCCCGGGCCGCCGACCTCGGCATGCCCGTCCTGGCGCTGACCGACCGCGACGGCCTCTACGGCGCCGTGAAGTTCGTCCGCGCCTGCGGTGAGGCCGGTCTGGCTCCCGTGCTCGGGGTCGACCTGGCCACCACCCCGACGGGGCTGGCCGACGGTCTGCCCGCCTGGGCCGATCCCTCCGTCGCGGTGCGCCGCACGGCGTCCCGCGCCCCGGTCCGCGGTGGGGCGGCCGTCGACCTCAGGCTCCCGCGCGTCACCGTCCTGGCCCTCGGGGCCGATGACGCCGGAGCGGGACGGGGCTGGGCGGCGCTGTGCCGACTGGTGAGCGCCACCCACCTCGGCGGGGAACGGGGCACCCCCGTCAGCAGCCTCGACCTCGTCGCCGCCCACGCGGGCGGCTCCGACGGCCGCCCTTCACTGGCGGTCCTGCTCGGGCCGGGGTCCGAACTCGGCCGGGCACTGCTGGCCCGCCGGGAGGACCTCGCCCACGCGGTCCTGCGCCGGTGGCGCGAGGTGCTGCCGGCTGGCTCGCTGCACGTGGAGGTGGTCTGCCACCACGCCCCGCCGGGCACGGCCGGCAGCGTCGAGCACGCCGCCCGGATGCTCTCCTTCGCCCGCGCCGCAGGGGTTCCGGCTGTCCTGACGGCCGCCGTCCGCTCGGCCGGGCCGGACGGCGGCCTGACCGCCGACCTGCTCGACGCGGTCCGCCGCCTCGTGCCGCTCGACACCCGGCACACCGACCGGGTCAGCGGGCAGGGCCACCTCCTGCCCAGCGTCGACATGGTCCGCACCGCGGCCGACGTCGCCCACGCCGTCGGCGACCCGTCCGCGGCCGCCGACCTGCTGACCACCACCGCCGGGCTCGCCGCCCGCGCCGTGCAGGACCCGGCCACCGACCTCGGCATCGGGGGACACCACCTGCCCGACCCCGAGGCGCTCGGGCTGACCCGCGACACCGACCAGGACGCGGTCCTGCGCGCCCGCTGCGAGGCCGGGATCGCCCGCCGGTACCCGGGGGCGGACCTCAAGGGAGAGGCGAAGGTCCTGCGCCGCCTCGACGACGAGCTCGACATCATCCGCAAGGTCGGGTTCGCCAGCTACTTCCTCACCGTCGCCGACGTCTGCGACCTCACCCGCTCGATGGGCGTCCGGGTCGCCGCCCGCGGGTCCGGGGCCGGCAGCCTCGTCAACCACCTGCTGCGCATCTCCGACGTCGAACCCCTCGGGCACCGGCTGCTCATGGAACGGTTCCTCAACCCGCGCCGCGGGCAGCTGCCCGACATCGACCTCGACGTCGAGTCGGCCCGCCGCGAGGACGTCTACGCGGCGGTCCTGGACCGCTTCGGCGGCGACCGCGTGACGTGCGTGTCGATGATGGACAGCTACCGGGTCCGCCACGCCGTGCGGGACGTCGGTGCGGCGCTGGGACTGCCCCCGGTGGAGGTCGACGCCATCGCCACCGCGTTCCCGCACCTGCGGGCCCGCGACGCCCGCAACGCCATCGCCGAACTGCCCGAGCTGCAGCGCAGCGGGCTGGGTGAGGAACGCCTCGACGTGTTCTTCGACCTCGTCGAGCGCCTCGACGGTCTGCCCCGCCACATCGCCCTGCACCCCTGCGGCGTCGTGCTGTCCAACCCCGCGCTCATGGACCGGACTCCCGTGGAGGCCAGCTGGAAGGGCTTCCCCATGAGCCAGTTCGACAAGGACGACGTGGAGGACATGGGGCTGCTCAAGCTCGACGTCCTCGGGATCCGGATGCAGTCCGCCATGGCGTACGCGGTGCAGGAGATCGCCCGGGTCGAGGAGACGGACGTCGACCTCGACGACCGGGCGCAGGTCCCGCTCGACGACCCGGCGACCTACAAGCTCATCCAGTCCACCCGCACCCTCGGCTGCTTCCAGATCGAGTCCCCGGGCCAGCGCGAACTCGTCGGCAAGTTCGGGCCGCAGACCTTCGACGACATCATCATCGACATCTCCCTCTTCCGGCCCGGGCCGGTGAAGTCGGACATGGTCACGCCCTTCCTCAAGGCCCGGCAGGGCTGGACCGCACCGCAGTACCTCGACGACCGGCTCAAGCACGTCCTCGAACCCACCTGCGGCGTCGTCGTGTTCCACGAGCAGGTCATCGAGCTCATCCAGGCCACGACCGGCCACGACCTCGCACTGTCCGACGAGTACCGCCGCCACCTCGGCACCCGCGCCGGCCAGGAGGAGATGGAACCCCAGTTCCGCCGCGGGGCCCTCGAGCACGGCTACCCCGAGGAGACGGTGGACCGGATCTGGGCGGTGCTCAAGGCGTTCGCCTCCTTCGGCTTCTGCAAGGCGCACGCCGCGGCCTTCGCCCTGCCGACCTACCAGTCGGCCTGGCTCAAGACCCACCACCCGGCGGCGTTCCTCGCCGGGGTCCTCACCCACGACCCCGGCATGTACCCCAAGCGGCTGATCCTCGACGACGCCCGCAACCTCGGGATCGCCGTCCTGGGCCTGGACGTCAACGCCTCCGGCGACACCTACCGGGTGGAACGGGTCGACCCGCCCGACCCGCTCGT
This sequence comes from Kineococcus endophyticus, assembly GCF_040796495.1. NCBI lineage: Bacteria > Bacillati > Actinomycetota > Actinomycetes > Kineosporiales > Kineosporiaceae > Kineococcus > Kineococcus endophyticus. The sequence goes on from NZ_JBFNQN010000001.1 coordinate 376,837, forward strand.
CGCCGGCGACCCCGAGAACCTCGACCCCTGGCTCGGTGGCCGGGGTGTGCGCAACCCCGACGGGCTCGGCGCCGGGGTCGCCGACGGCACGGGGTTCGGCATCCGCCTGTCCCTCACCGACGTCAAGGGGATCTCCGAGGCGGAGGTGGCGCGGATCGTCGCCGGTCAGCCCTACCGGTCGCTGGCCGACCTGTGGCAGCGGGCCCGCCCGTCCCGCCCGGTGACCGAGCGACTCGTCCTCGCGGGCGCGCTGGACTCCCTGCACGGGATGCGTCCCGTCGGCCGCGCCGGGGACGCCGTGCCGCGCCGGGGTCGGACCACGCGGCGCGACCTGCTGCTGCAGGTCGCCGAACTGGACCGCTGGAGCCGTTCCGCGGGCACCGCCCCGGCGCGGGCGAGCGCCCGGCAGGTCCGCAGACCGATCGACGCCCGCGCCCTGGAGGGCGGGTCGGGGGGCCGGACGCTCGACGTGCGCGCGGCCGCGGCCTCGCAGTCGCAGGCCGCGCGGCCCGTCGACGACTCCGCCCGCACGGTGCAGCTGGCCCTCGACCTCGGCGACGCCCCCGAGGAGGTCGCGCTCAGCGGGCTGCCGGACATGACCGGTCCCGAACGGGTCCGCGCCGAGCTCGACGTGCTCGGGTTGGACGCCAGCGCCCACGTCGTCGACTTCTACACGCCGCTGCTGCGGGCGCTGCGGGTCACCCCGGCCCGCGACCTGCGCTCCCAGCGCAGCCGCGCCGAGCTCCTCGTCGCCGGGGTGAAGGTCGCCACCCAGACACCGCCCGTCCGCTCAGGGCGCCGCGTCGTCTTCCTCACCCTGGACGACACGACCGGCCCGCTGGACGCCACCTTCTTCGAGGACGCCCAGGGTCCGTACGCGGCGACGGTGTTCCACTCCTGGCTGCTCGTCGTGCGGGGCGTGCTGCGCCGGACCGGCCCGCGCGGGGTGTCCTTGCGGGCCACGGGCGCCTGGGAGCTGCCGGCCCTGTGGGACGCCTGGACCGCCGGCGGGATCGAGGCCGTCCACGAGCTGATCGCCACGGCCCCGAACCCCGAGTACTCCCGCGCCGCGACGGAGGGTGCGGCCGCGAGCCGGTCGAGCCGACCGGTCGTCGCGAACCCGCCCGCCGGCGCCCCCACGCACCTGGAGGAGCACGGCTCGGCGGCCGGGGGGATGGGGCGGCGGCGCGTCCTCGTGCACGCCAGCGGTTTCCGGCAGTCGCCGTACGCCGACCTCAAACCGGCGGGGGAGGACACCCGCAACTCCCGCTCCATCGGCCGGGCCGCCGCGGCGCAGCCGTCCGACAGCGCACCGGAGCGCAAGCTCTGGCACTCCAGCTCCGGCAGCTCGGGGAGGTGACGAGCGAGGTGGTGAGCGAGGTGACGGCGGAGGTGCACGGGCGCGCCGGGACGGGGTGTCTAGGGTGGAGGCGCGCAGTGCCGGACGCACCACACCCGGCACGGGGAACCGCACGAGGCTGGAGGAACGAGTGGCGAAGGAACGGGGCCGCCCCCGCACGTCGACGGTCCTCTGGGAGGGGGTCCAGCGACTGCTCGCCGCCGCGAGCGCGGACCTGGGCACCACCGAGCTCACCGTGGTCGACCTCGGTGGTGGCACCGGTGGTCTCGCCGTGCGCGTGGCTGCCCTCGGGCACCGCGTCGTCGTCGTCGACCCCTCGCCCGACGCACTCGCGGCGCTGGAGCGCCGCACGGCGGAGGCCGGTCTGTCGGACCGGGTCCGGGCGTTGCAGGGGGACGCGACCGAGCTGTCCGCCCTCCTCGCCCCCGGCAGCGTCGACGTGCTGCTCTGCCACGGGGTCCTCGAGGTCGTCGACGACCCCGCTGCCGCCCTGCGCGCCGCCCACGAGACCCTCCGCCCCGGCGGGCGGCTCAGCCTCCTCGTCGCCCAGTGGCCGGCGAGCGTCCTGGCCCGCGTCCTGGCCGGTCAGCTCGGGCAGGCCCTGCACGTCCTGTCCGGCGAGGAGCACCGCTGGGGTCCGAGCGACCCGCTGTGCCGCCGGTTCGACCGTGCCGGGGCCACGGCGCTCGCCGAGCAGGGCGGCTTCACCGTCACCGCGGTCGAAGGCACCCGGACGTTCAGCGACGTCGTGCCGTCCGCCGTCACCGAGTCCGACGACGCCCTCGCCCTGCTGCGGGAGCTGGAGTCGCGCGCCGCGGGGACCGAGGAGCTGCTCGCCCTGGCCGCGCACCTGCACCTGCACGCCACCCGCTGACCCCTTCCCCGGGGCCGGCCGGGGGAGCACGCGGTGAGCCGCCGGCAACTGGTCCGCCCCGACCCCTCCACCGGGTGGGGCCTGGACGACGACGACACCGGGTGCACGGTGCTGCACGTCGACATGGACGCGTTCTACGCCTCCGTGGAGCTGCTGCGCCGGCCCGACCTCGTCGGCACCCCCGTCATCGTCGGCGGGGGCGACCGCGGCGTCGTGCTGTCGGCCACCTACGAGGCCCGTCGGTACGGCGTCCACGCCGCGATGCCGATGGCCCGCGCCCGCCGCCTGTGCCCGACCGCGACCGTCCTCGTGCCCCACCACGAGGACTACGCGCGGATCTCGGCGGGTGTCATGGAGGCGTTCCGCTCGGTCACCCCCGTCGTCGAACCGCTCAGCCTCGACGAGGCGTTCCTCGACGTGTCCGGCGCGGTCCGCCGGCTCGGCAGTCCCGCCCGGATCGGGCAGCTCCTGCGCGACCGGGTCGCCGACGAGCAGGGCATCACCTGCTCGGTCGGGGTGGCCTCGACGAAGTTCGTCGCCAAGCTGGCCTCCGGCGGCGCCAAGCCCGACGGCCTGCTGGTCGTCCCGCACGCCCAGACGGTCGCCTTCCTGCACGCCCTGCCCGTCGAGGCGCTGTGGGGGGTCGGTGAGCGCACCGCCGAGGCGCTGGGGCGGCTCGGGCTGCGCACGGTCGCCGACATCGCCCACACCCCCGTCACCACGCTGGTCCGCGGGCTGGGGGAGGCGACCGGCCGGCACCTGCACGCCCTGGCCTGGGGGCGGGACGAGCGGCGCGTCGTCGCCTCGGTCCCCGAACGCAGCATCGGTTCGGAGGAGACGTTCCCCCGCGACGTCGACGACCCCCGCTACGTGCACCGCGAGCTGCTGCGCCTGGCCGAACGGACCGCCTCCCGGGCCCGGGCGCAGGGGATGGCCGGACGGACGGTCGTCCTGAAGGTGCGCTTCGCCGACTTCACGACGATCACCCGGTCCCGCACCCTGCGCGAACGCACCGACGTGACGCGGGAGATCCACGCCACCGCCCGGGACCTCTTCGACGCCCTGGCCCTGGACCGGGCCCGGTTGCGGCTCGTCGGGGTCCGGCTGGAGGGGCTGGCGGACTCGGCGACGGCGCCGCGCCAGCTGGTCCTGGGGGAGCGCGCCCACGGCTGGCGCGACGCCGACGGCGCCGTGGACCGGGCCGGCGCCCGCTTCGGTGCCGGCAGTGTGAGACCTGCCACCCTCCTGACCCGCCGTTGAGGGAGAGCCCGACCGCCCACTCGGACGGCGCACGCCTCTGACCTGCGGTGGAACCGGGGACGACCCTGCGTCGTTCTCCCGTTCGAGGGACGAGACACGCCAACTGCGCCACAGCACGACCTCGTGTGAGGGACGATGTGGTAAGTCGAGTTTCGCCCATCGCCGCGGGGTCGTAGTCTTGAACAACAACGTGCGCACGCCAGGAGGTACAGGTGCCGCTCTCGGAACATGAGCAGCGTCTGCTCGAGCAGATGGAACGTGCGCTGTCCGCGGACGATCCCAAGTTCGCCAGCGCCATGAAGGGTTCCCGCCACGGACGCGCCGCCAGACGTCGCCTCCTCATCGGCATCGCTGCCGTCGTGGTGGGTCTCGTGCTCCTCATCATCGGGGCAAGCACGAGTCAGATCTGGCTGGGGGCGGGCGGTTTCATCGTCATGCTCGCCGGCACGATCTGGGCCTTCTCACCGGCACGGGGGACGACCGGTGCGGCCGCCGGGCAGCCTCCCACCACGGGCGCTCCGCGCCCGCCGCGGACGGGGAAGCCGCGGCGGAGCGGATCGTTCATGGAGCGTCTCGAACAGCGCTGGGACCGCCGACGCGGTCAGTGGTGAACTCGTCCTCACCGCCCGCGCGGCGGTGAGACCGGAACGGGCGTCGTGGAGCCATCCACGGCGCCCGTTCCACGTTCCGCGTCAGCACGCCCCGGCGCAACGACGAAGGGCCCGTCCACCCGGACGGGCCCTTCGTCGTGCCGGAACGTCGTGCCGGCCCGTCCCCCAGGGACGCCCGGACCTCAGTCGCGGTCCCACCAGTCCAGCAGGCGCCGCACGCCTGCCAGGGGGAAGAGCCGGGCCCGCCAGCGCACCCACCGCGGCCGCTCGGCGGCGACCGCCTCGACGACGACGTCGACGTCCGCGCGGACGAGCCGGCCCACCTGCCGGTCGGTGCGCTGGTCCACCAGCACCCCACCGGCCGGCCTCGACCCCGATCCGAAGCGGGCGCTCTCCACCGCCGACCGCAGGCGGGTGAGCTGGTCGGCTGCGGCCGACCCGGAACCGGTGAACTCCGACAGGCTGGTCGCCCGCTGCCGCGGGGTCGTCGACGCCGGCCAGCTGACCCCGAGGTCGTGGACCCGGTCGTCGAGCTCGGCCCACGCCGCCTCCGCCGACGACGGAGCGTCCGCCACCCCCGCCCAGCGGCGCCGGGCCAGCCACGCCGTCGACGCCCACGGGGTGAGCAGCGCCACGACCAGGAGCAGGGCCCCCAGGATCCAGCCCCACGGCAGGGCCAGGAAGCGGTCCCACCCGGTGGGGGCGGCCGCCGTCGCCGCGTCCGTGGCACTCGTCGTGCTGGTGCTCGAGGTTGCGCTGGGGGCGGCACTGGGCTGCTGAGGAGCGAGGGAACCCGTCTGCCCCGGCGTCGGAGGGGCCACCGCCTGAGCCGGCACCGAGTACCCCGGGGACTGACCGGTGCGGGTGGCCGGCGTCGGCTCGAACCGCACCCAGCCCACGCCCTCGAAGAACAGCTCCGGCCAGGCGTGCGCGTCCTGCGCGCTGATCCGCCAGCGGTCCGGCGTGCCGTCCTGGCCGGACTGCGTCTCCTGCCCCGGCAGGAAGCCGATGGCCACGCGGGCGGGGATGTTCAACGAACGCGCCATGACCGCCATGGCCGAGGCGAACTGCACGCAGAACCCGGACTTCTCCGACAGGAACGTCGCGACCGCGTCGGTCCCGCCGTCGTTCGGGGCGGTGGTGGAGTAGGTGAAGCCGCCGCTGGAGCGGAAGTACCGCTGCAGCAGCGCGGCCCTCTCGTAGTCGTCGCGAGCCCCCGCGGTCACCTGGCGGGCGGTGTCGCCGACCACGGCGGGCATCTGCGGCAGCTTGGTGTACCGCTCCTGGATGTCGCCGGGCGCCGCCGGGGCCGCCCGCAGCTCCTCCTCCGTCGGCTGCACCTCCAGGTGGGTCACGGTGTAGGACCGGCCGCGGGTGGTCTCCCCGTCGCCGACGACGTTCAGGCTGTCCGTCTCGTACAGCCAGTCCCCGGTGATGTCGACGCGCAGCGCCGGGTAGGGCAGCGGCAGGTACGTCTGGTCCAGGCCCCGGACCGAGATCTCCGTGGTCCGGACCACCGAGGCGTTCCGGACGGCGTCCGAGAGCCCGGGGGCGGGGCTGAGCCCGTCCTGCACCCGCTGCCGGCGCGGGATGTCGGCGCCCGTGCTCGGGGCCCAGGTCTCCCCGTCGAAGACGTCGGCCGTCACGATCCGCAGCGGCGCAGGGTCCGGCTCGTCCGTCGTGTACGTGACGATCGTGGCGTCCGACCGGGCGCCCAGGGACGCCTTGAGGTTGAGGATCGGGTTGATGACGGCGATCGTGTCGCCGGGCCCGGTGTCGATCGTCAGCGGGCGTTCGTCCAGCCCCGGCACCGCGGCCGGGACGGCGACGGCCGCGACGAGGGCGATGGCCGCCGTGGCGCTCGCGGTCACGCCCGCCACCGACCGGCCGCCGGACCTGCTGCCGGACGCGCTGCGCGCGCGGCGGGCGGGGGAGCGTCGGTCGCCGGCCAGCAGCACGAGGTAGGGCACCCCGGCCAGCACGAACGCGAAGGCCCCCGAGCCACCCGGAGCGAGGGCCAGCGGGACGGCCATGACCGCCAGCAGCGGGACCCCGGCGAGCGCCGGGCGTCGCAGGGTCACCGCGAAGAGGTCGACGGCGAAGGCGACGAGACCGGCGCCGGCGACGAGCAGCAGCCGGAGCCCGCGCAGGTCGACGGCGGGGACGCTGTACCGCTGGATGACCTGCACGCCGTCGGTGGCCAGCTGGACGATCCGGTCGACGGTGCCCGGCGTCGGGACGATCCCGAACAGCGCGGTCCCGCCGCTGAAGAGCAGGACGACGACGAGGAGGACGACGACGGCCTGGACCGCGACGGCCAGCCCCGGCCGGTGGAACAGGCCCCGGACGAGCAACCCGGCGCCGGCCACGGCGCAGACCATCCCCAGGGCGCCGACGAGCCAGCCCGAGGAGACGACGAGCGGGTGCAGCGTCACGACGGCGGCGGCGCTCGCCGCGGCGGCCCACAGGGCGGTCCGGGCACTGCGGGTCACGACGGGACCTCCCTGGTGGACGGGGCGGGCGAGTGGTGGCCCCGGGCGTCGACGCGCGTCAGGCGCGCCCAGACGTCGGGGACGGCGTCCGCGGGGCCGGCGACGGCGGTCCGCCAGCCCGCACGGGCCAGCACGAGGCGGGCGCGTTCGAGGCGTGCGGGCCCGGCCTCGGCCGCGCCCTCGCCGGAGTCCCGCGGCGCGGGGGCGGAGGCCCAGTCGTCCGTCCGCAGCAGCACCGCCAGGGCGGGCACCCCGAGGGGGCGCGCCGCGAGCAGCGGCGCGACGTCGTCCTCGTCCACATCACCGAGGAAGGCCACGAGCAGCGTCGCCTCGGCGCGTCCCAGTTCGGTGACGGACCGGGCCAGGCCGTCGGGGGCTCCGGGGCGCAACCGGGCGAGCGAGCGCATGAGCCCGCGCACCGACGACGTCTCGTCCAGCTCGCGCGGCGGGTCGTAGGTGCCGTCGTGCAGGAGGCGGACGCGGTGACGACGTCGCTGGAGGTGGGAGGCCGCCGAGGCCGCCGCGCTGATGGCCCACTCGAGGGAGGAGCCGGCACCACGACCGCGGTGCGCGCCCTCGCGCGTGTCCAGCAGGACGACGACGTCCGGCCGGCCCGGGTGCTCGTCGGACCGCACCATGACCGCGCCGCGGCGAGCGGTGGAACGCCAGTGCACGCGCCGCAGGTCGTCGCCGATGCGGTACTCGCGGATGGACACGTCGTCCGGTGCCGCGGCCGCCGACGCGCTGGCCGAGGACCCGCGGGCGCCACCGAGCTCGCCCAGGGTGAGCTCGGTGAGGGGGTGGACACGGGGGAGCACGTCGAGCACGACCGGTTCCCCCAGGACGCGGCGGGCCCGGACGAGACCGAAGACGTCGCCTGCGACGACGGTGGCGGGCCCGAGGGCGTAGGAGCCGCGGACCTCCGATCTCACCCTGTACTCCAGGTCGAGGGTCTCGCCCTCGCGCAACCGTGGCACGGGGAGACGGGCCGTCCCGCCGAGGGCCAGGGGGGCGGCGTCCTCGACGACGAGGCGCACCCCGGCCCGAGCCCGGCCCAGCACCGAGAGCCGCACGCTGCTCGCGACGCCGGCCTCGACGAGCTCGTCCTTCGACCTCGACACCAGCTCGAGGGTCCTCACCGCACGACCGGTGGACCACACCGCGACGAGGACCAGCACGACGAGGAGCACGCCGATGCGCAGGATGTCGCGCTGGCCGAGGGCCGGGCCCCCGACGAGCGCCACGAGACCGACCGCGGAGAACGCCCACCCGCGGGCCGTGGGGCGGGCGCCGCCGTACCTCACCGGGACCTGCTCACCGCGGCGAGGGGAGCGCCGTGGTGCGGAGCACGTCCGTCACGACGTCGGCGCCGTCCCGGCCGGCGAGCAGCGCGTCGGCGGTCAGCAGGAGGCGGTGGGCGACGACGGGGACCGCGAGGGCCTGGACGTCGTCGGGCAGCACGTGGTCCCGGCCCTCCAGCGCCGCCCGGGAGCGGGCCGTGCGCAGGAGGTGCAGGGCCGCGCGCGGCGAGGCGCCGAGTCGCAGGTCCGGGTGGGTCCGGGTGCGGCGCACCAGGTCCACGACGTACTGCTTGAGCGCCTCGGCGGCGTGGACGCCGCGCACGGCCCGCGACAGGGCCCGCACCTCGGCGACGTCGACGACGGGCCGGACGGCGTCCAGGGGTGCGGTCGCCCCGTGCTCGCTGAGCATCGTGAGCTCGGCGTCGGCCGAGGGGTACCCCATGGAGATCCGGGCCGTGAACCGGTCCCGCTGGGCTTCGGGCAGCGGGTAGGTCCCGTCCATCTCGACGGGGTTCTGCGTCGCGAAGACGATGAACGGCCGGTCGAGCTGCCAGGTGGTCCCGTCGACCGTGACCTGACCCTCCTCCATGCACTCCAGGAGCGCCGACTGCGTCTTGGGGGAGGCGCGGTTGATCTCGTCGCCGATGACGACGTTGGCGAAGACGGCGCCGGGGCGGAACTCGAAGGCCGCCCGCTCCTGGTTCCAGATGCTGGAGCCCGTGACGTCGCTGGGGAGCAGGTCCGGGGTGAACTGGATGCGCCGGACGGTCCCGTCGATGGCGCGGGCGAGCGACTTGGCGAGCATCGTCTTCCCGACCCCGGGAACGTCCTCGACCAGCAGGTGCCCCTCGGCGAAGAGCACCGTGAGCGCGAGCCGCACCGTGTCGTCCTTGCCCTGGATGACGCGGTCGACGGTGACGGCGAGCTCGTCGGCGACGGTGCGCAACCTCTCGAGCGCAGCGGGGAGCTCCTGCGGATCCAGGGCCACCGGCTCGGCGGGGTGGCTGCCCGGAAGTGCGCTCGTCGTGGTCACGTGCCCTCGTCTCCCTCGGTGGACGTCGCGAGTTCGAACGTCCGTCCCCGGCGCCCGGTGCCCCGGACGCGGGCCGCGACCGACCTGCGACCGGGCACCTGTGCCGGACGCCCCCACTCTGCCCCACGGTGCACCCCCTGCGCCCGTTCACCGGCGAGCTGCCCGGCCCTACCCGGCCCCACTTCCCTCCACCGGCGGCCCCCCACGACGCGTGGTGGAGCCTCCGTGGCCCCCGGACACCCGCGGCGGGGCCCCTCGAGGCCGCCGAACGGCATGTGCACCGCGTGACGGAACGGTGGGGGTCCAGACCTCCTCCACTGCCCTCCACCGCTCTGACCTGCGTCGACACCGCAGTCATCCCGTCACTCTCGGTGGATACACGTTGACGGTGGAGGAAAGTGGAGTACCGTGGAGGAGTGCGGTCCACAGGGGGCCGGACGCGAGGACTCGACGACGGACGACTGACCGTTCCGGTGGGGGTGCGCGGTGTTCCTGGGCACCCACACACCCCGGCTGGACGACAAGGGTCGGCTGATCCTCCCGGCGCGCTTCCGGGACCAGCTGCTCGACGGTCTGGTCATCACCCGGGGGCAGGACCGCTGCCTCTACCTCTTCCCCATGCAGGAGTTCGGCCGGATGCACGAGGAGCTGCGGCAGGCGCCGCTCACCAACAAGGAGGCGCGCGACTACCAGCGCGTCTTCCTGTCGGGTGCCTCGAACGAGGTGCCGGACAAGCAGGGTCGGTTCACCGTCCCGCCGCTGCTGCGCCAGTACGCGGGCCTCGACCGCGACGTCGCCGTCATCGGCGCCGGCAGTCGCGTCGAGATGTGGGACCTGCCGACCTGGGAGGCCTACCTCGAGGGGGCCGAGACGGCCTTCGCGGAACGGAGCGAGGAGGTCCTCCCGGGGATCCTCTGATCCTCACCCTCGAGTCGAGGTCGAGACTCGAGGGCGCCGTCGGACGCGGCCTCCAGCCGCCCGGACCCGACGGTCCTGACGCCACTTCCCCGGTGCCAGGGCCGACGGGCACGAGCGGATGGGGACCACGACCGACGGCGGGACCGGCAGACAGGTGGCGGCACGCGCAGCGGGGCACGACGACAGCGGGGCAGGGGGTGGGACGGTGGGTGGACAGCACCCCTCCGCCGACGACCCCACCGGCGGCGAGCAGGGCGGACGGCCCGGCGCCCGCGCCGAGGAGGCCGCCGAGCGGCACGCCCCCGTCCTCCTCGAACGCTGCACCGCCGTCCTCTCGCCCGCCCTGCAGCACCCCGGCGCGGTCAGCGTCGACCTCACGCTGGGCATGGGGGGCCACGCCGCCGAGCTCCTGCGCCGGCACCCCGGTCTGCGGCTCGTGGGCATGGACCGCGACCCCCAGGCGCTCGAGCTCGCCGGTCACCGCCTCCACGAGTTCGGCGACCGCGTGACCCTGGTGCACTCGGTCTCCGACCGCTTCACCGACGCCCTCGACGACCTCGGCCTGCAGACCGTCGACGCGGTGTTCCTCGACCTCGGGGTGTCCTCCCTGCAGCTCGACGCGGACGACCGGGGTTTCTCGTACGCGCGCGACACCCCGCTGGACATGCGCATGGACCCGACGACCGGCCCCACGGCCGCCGACGTCCTCAACACCTACTCGCACAGCGAGTTGACCCGCCTGCTGCGGACCTGGGGGGAGGAGAAGTTCGCGCCGCGGATCGCCTCGGCCGTCGTGCGCGAACGCGAGCGCGAACCGTTCCGGAACTCGGCGCGGTTGGTGGACCTGGTGCGCGCCAACGTTCCTGCCGCCACCCGCCGCACCGGGGGAAACCCGGCCAAGCGGACGTTCCAGGCGTTGCGCATCGCCGTGAACGACGAGCTGGGCGTCGTGGAACGGACGTTGCCGGCCGCCTTCGAACGGCTCGCGCCGGACGGTCGCCTGGCCGTCCTGACGTTCCACTCCCTCGAGGACCGGATCACCAAGACCGTTCTGCGGCAACTGTCCTCGAGTTCCGCGCCGCCTGACCTCCCGTTCGTTCCGGCGGGTTCGGGACCGCGCGCCGAACTCCTCACCCGCGGGGGCGAACAGGCCGACGAGGCCGAACTCGCCGAGAATCCGCGCGCCGCGTCGGCGCGCCTCCGCGCCGTGCGACGCCTGCCCGAGCAGGATCGAGCGAGTTCCAGCGGCCGCGCCGCGACCCGGAACCCCCGCCAACGCGACACCCCCGGCAGCACCCCCCGCCAGACCGACCGACAGACCAGCCAGCTCGAGCCGGACCACGGCACGACCGACGGAAGGACGCCGTGATGAGCCAGCCCCTGATCGCGGCCCGGAACGCTCCGGTCCGCCAGCTCAAGACGCCCACCGACGTCCGTCCCGAGCTGCAGGTCGTCACCCCGCCGGCCACGCGCCGCCTGCGCCTGCCGCTGCCCGTCGCGTGCGTGCTCCTGCTGACGCTGGGCCTGCTCGGTCTGCTCATGACGAACATCGCCATCGCGGGCGACGCCTACGAGGTCACCGACCTGCAGGTGACGAGCGGTCGGCTCGCCGACCAGCAGCAGGCCGTGGCCGAGGACCTCGCGCAGCAGTCCTCCCCGGAGCACCTGGCCCTCCGCGCCGGTGAGCTGGGGATGGTCCCCGCCCCGGACGCCGTCCACCTCACCGACCGCGGCGCCGTCGGGACGGCCACCCCGGCCCCGAAGGCCTCCACGCCGCCGCCGACCGCGACCGACCCTCAGCCTCACGGTCAGACCCCGGCCGCCCGCTGAGGCCGCAGCCCACCCACGAGGTCGAAGAGGTACCCGCGTGTCCCGTCGCCGCCCCCGCCCCGACGAGGTGGACCCCCGTCCGCGCCCCGACATGCGGATGCGCGTCTACACCCTCGGCGTGCTCGGCGGGCTGACCGTCCTCGGCGGCCGGCTCGTCCAGCTGCAGGGCGCCGACGCCAGCAAGCTCGCCGACCGCGCTCTCGAGCAGCGGACGTCGACGACGACGCTGTACGCCAAGCGCGGCGACATCCTCGACGCCCGGGGCGTCGTGCTCGCCACGTCCGTGGAGCGCCGCGACGTCATCGCCGACCCGAAGGCGATCAGCTCGTACAACCTGCGCAACGGCAAGCCGTACAAGGAGGACCGCGGCACGGGGCCGGCCGGCGCGGCCGCCCGGCTGGCGCCCGTCCTCGGCATCGACGTGCCCACACTCACCGAGAAGCTCACGGGCAACGGCCACTACGCCGTGGTGGCCGTCGGGATCACCCCCGAGCTGTGGCAGCAGGTCTCCGACCTGGGCATCCCGGGCATCACCGCCCAGCGGCAGACCCAGCGCATCTACCCGACCGGCGCCGCGTGCTCCACCCTCGTCGGCGTCCTGGGCACCCCGACGCAGGACAAGAAGACCAAGGCGTTCAGCGACCAGCCGCTCTCCGGTCTGGAGGTGGCGCGCAACTCGCTGCTCGTCGGCCGGAACGGGTGGATGCGCTACGAGCGCAGCGCCGGCGGCCAGGAGATCCCGCTGGGCGACCGCGAGACCGTCGAACCCGTCGACGGCACCTCCCTGCGCCTGACCATCGACTCCGACCTGCAGTGGAAGGCGCAGTCGGCCATCGCCGCGAAGGTCGCCGAGACCGGCGCCGAGTCCGGCACGGTCGTCATCATGGACAAGGAGCAGCGCCTGCTCGCCCTCGCGAGCGCGCCGAGCCTGGACCCGGCGAACCGCGTGGGCCTGACCAACGACCAGCTGCAGAACACCGCGCTCACCAAGGTGTTCGAACCCGGCTCGACCGCCAAGGTCGTGACCCTGGCGGCGGCCCTGGAGGAGGGCGTCGTCACGGCGGGCAGCCGTTTCGTCGTCCCGGGGGAGCTGCCGCGGTACGACAAGACGTTCCACGACTCCCACCCGCACGGCGACGAGAAGCTCACGCTCGCAGGCATCCTGGCCCAGTCCAGCAACATCGGGACGATCCTCGCGGGCGAGAAGCTCGACACCGACCTCGTGAAGACGACGCAGGTCCTGCACGACTACCACGTCGCGTTCGGGTTCGGGGCGAAGACGACGCTGAAGTTCCCGGGCGAGAGCGGCGGCATCCTCGGCGACCCCGCGAAGTACTCCGGGACGCAGCGCTACACGGTCATGTTCGGGCAGGGGTTGTCGGTGACCGCGGTCCAGGCGGCGTCCGTGTTCGCCACCATCGCCAACGACGGGGTGCGCGTCGAACCCACGCTCATCGCCGGGCAGTCGGACCCGGACGGGAACTACCGCGCCGAGCCCGCGGGCGCGAGTTCCCGCGTCGTCAGCGCCGCCACCGCCACGACGCTGCGGAACATGATGCAGGCCGTCGTCAGCGAGGCCGGGACGGCCGCGGCCGCCGAGATCCCCGGGTACCTCGTCGCGGGCAAGACGGGGACGGCCAACCGGTACGACGTCGACCTCGGCCGGTACTCCGGCTACACCGCGTCCTTCATCGGGCTGGCCCCCGCCGACGACCCCGAACTCGTCGTGGCGGTCATCCTGCAGGACCCCAAGACGAACTACTACGGCGGTTCGGCGGCGGGTCCGGTCTTCAAGGACGTCATGACGTACGCCCTGGCCCAGCGCGGCATCGCGCCGTCGGCCGAACCCCCGGCGGACCTGCCCCTGACCTGGGGCGGGGACACCGGTGCCGAGCAGGACATCAGCACCGGCGCGGTCGGGGACACGGCCGCTCAGTGACGCCTCGAGAGCCGGCCGCCCGCCGCGGGACGGCGTGGGCGACACACGGTCGGTGCGGTGCGGGCCGGGCCCGCCGGGCGGGTAGCCTCCCACCGTGCCGATGACCGACGGCGGACGACCCACCCTCGCGGACCTGGCCCAGGTCCTCGGCACCGTCGCCCCTCCGCACCCCCTGACGCCCGTCACCGGGGTGACACTCGACTCCCGCCGTGTCGCGCCCGGCGACCTGTACGCCGCGCTGCCCGGGGCCAACGTGCACGGTGCCCGGTTCTGCGCGCAGGCGGCGGCCGCCGGGGCCGTGGCCGTCCTCACCGACCCGGCCGGCCGCGCCGACGCCGAGGCCGCCGACCTGCCCACCCTCGTCGTGGACGCGCCCCGCGCCGTCCTGGGCGACCTCGCCCGCCGCGTCCACGGGGACCCGGGGGCGCGCCTGACGACGTTCGGCGTCACCGGGACGAACGGCAAGACGACGACGGCGTACCTCGTGGAGTCGCTGTGGCGCACCGCGGGCTGGACGACGGGCCTGCTCGGCACGGTGGAGACCCGCATCGCCGGGGAGCGCGTCAGCAGCGTGCGCACGACGCCGGAGGCGCCCGACCTGCACGCGCTGCTGGCCCGGATGGTCGCGGCCGGCGTCCGGGGGTGCGCCCTGGAGGTGTCCTCCCACGCCCTGGCCCAGCACCGCGTCGACGGCCTCGTCGTCGACGTCGCCGCGTTCACGAACCTGTCCCAGGACCACCTGGACTTCCACGGGTCGATGGAGGAGTACCTCGCGGCCAAGGCCCGGCTGTTCACGCCGCGGCACTCCCGGCGCGGGGTCGTGTGGAGCGACCCCTCCGACCCCGACGGGTGGGGCCGGCGCGTCGCCGACCTGGCCACCGTGCCCGTCGAGACCGTCGGCCCGGACGGTTCCGGCGCCGACTGGTGCGTCCGCGACGTGTACGCCGAGCGGGCGAAGAGCAGCTTCCGCCTCACGGGACCCGACGCCGACCTGCACCTGACGAGCCCGCTGCCGGGGGAGTTCAACGTCGCCAACGCCGCCGTCGCCGCCGTCGCCGCGCTGCGGCTGGGGCTCACCCCCTCCGAGGTCGAGGCGGGCCTGGCCCGCGCCGAGGGCGTGCCCGGCCGCATGCAGGCCGTCGCCCGGGACGGCGCCCCCCTGGTCGTCGTGGACTACGCGCACACGCCCGACGCCCTCGAGCGCGTGCTGGCCACGCTGCGCGGCAGCACCCCCGGCCGGCTCGTCGCGGTCGTGGGGGCCGGCGGTGACCGCGACCGCGGCAAGCGCCCCCTCATGGGCGACGTCGTGGCGCGCCTCGCCGACGTCGCCGTCGTCACCGACGACAACCCGCGCTCGGAGGACCCGGCGACGATCCGGGCCCAGGTGCTCGCGGGCGCCCGGGGCTCCGGCGGCTCCGCCGAGGTCCTCGAGGTCGGGGACCGCCGTGCCGCCGTGGCGGCCGCGCTGGCGCTCTGCGGAGGGCCGCACGACACCGTGCTGCTGGCCGGCAAGGGCCACGAGACCGGGCAGGAGGTCGCCGGGGTGGTGACCCCCTTCGACGACCGGGCCGTGGCCGACGAGGAACTGCAGGCGTGGCGGGACCGGACCCGCGCGAGCGACGGGGCGCCCGGCGCCCGGGGAGGTGCCCAGTGATCGCGCTGACCGCGACCGAGGTCGTGGAGCTGACGGGAGGGCGGCTGGAGACGGCCGCCGCAGGTGACGTGCGCACGGACGGCCCGGTGGTCGTCGACTCCCGGGCCGTGGTCGCCGGGGCGTTGTTCGTCGCCCTGCCCGGGGAGCGCGTCGACGGCGCCGACTACGCGGCCACGGCCGTCGCGGCCGGCGCCACCGTGGTCCTGGCCGAGCGCGCGCTCGAGCTGCCCGCCGGTGCGGCCCTGGTCCTCGTCGAGGACGGTGTCGCCGCGCTGGGGCGCCTCGCGACGGGCGTCCTGGAGCGCCTGCGCGAGCAGGGGACCGGCCCCCTCGTCGTCGGCATCACCGGCTCGCAGGGCAAGACGACGACGAAGGACCTGCTGGCCTCCGTCCTCGGGGACGTGCTCGACGGGCCGGTCGTCGCCCCCCGCGGCAGCTTCAACAACGAGATCGGCGCCCCCCTCACGGTGCTGCGGGCCGACGCCCGCACGCGTGCCCTCGTCGTGGAGATGGGCGCCCGCGGCCTCGGCCACATCGCGCAGCTGTGCCGGATCGCGCGCCCCGACGTCGGGGTCGAGCTCGTCGTGGGGGCCGCCCACGCGGGCGAGTTCGGCTCCCTGGAGGCCACGGCCCAGGCCAAGGGCGAGCTCGTCGAGGCGCTGCCCGCCGACGGCCTGGCCGTCCTCAACGCCGACGACGACCGCGTCGCGGCCATGGCCTCCCGCACCCGCGCGCGCGTCCTGACCTTCGGCCGCAGCGCCCACGCCGACGTGCGGGCTCTCGACGTGACGCTCGACGGCCGGGCCCGGGCGCGGTTCCGCCTCGAGCACGCCGGGGCGAGCGCGGACGCGGCGCTGCTCCTGCACGGGGAGCACCAGGTGACGAACGCGCTCGCCGCCGCGGCCGTGGCGTTGAGCGCCGGTGCCTCCGTCGCCGACGTGGCCGCCGCCCTGTCCCGTGCGGAACCGGTGAGCCCGGGCCGCATGCAGGTCCTCGAGCGCGCCGACGGCGTCACCGTCGTCCACGACGCGTACAACGCCAACCCGGACTCCGTCCGCGCGGCGCTCAAGGCGCTCGTCGGCATGGCCGCGGACACGGGCCCCGACGGGACCCCGCGACGGACGTGGGCCGTCCTGGGGGAGATGCTCGAACTGGGCGCCGCCTCGCGCGACGAGCACGACGTCGTGGGCCGCACCGTCGTCCGGCTCGACGTCGACCAGCTCCTGGTCGTCGGCGCCGGGGCCCGCCCGATCTACACCGGCGCGGTCATGGAGGGTTCCTGGGGCGAGGAGGCGGCGTTCGCCCCGGACGTCGCGTCCGCCCTGGAGTTCCTGCGGCCGAGGCTGCGGCCCGGGGACGTGGTGCTCGTGAAGTCGTCGAACGGAGCGGGTTTGGCCCGGCTCGCGGAGGAACTCGTGCAGGACAGTTCGCAGGACAGCGGCGCGGTGCGTGCGGAGGCGTCGGACTCGTGAGGACCGTCCTCATCGCGGGAGCCTTCTCGCTCGTCGTCGCCCTCTTCGGGACGCCGCTGTACATCCGCTGGCTCGTCCGGCGCGGGTACGGCCAGTTCGTCCGCGACGACGGGCCGACGACGCACCACACCAAGCGCGGGACGCCGACCATGGGCGGCGTCGTCATCATCCTCGCGGCCCTGCTCGCCTACGCCGCAGCGCACGTGTTCACCGGCCGCGCGCCCACGGCGTCCGGCCTGCTCGTGCTGCTGCTCATGACGGGGCTCGGCATCGTCGGTTTCCTCGACGACTTCCTGAAGATCTCCAAGCAGCGCAGCCTCGGGCTCACGGCGCGCGCCAAGCTCATCGGGCAGGGCGTGGTGGGCGTCGCGTTCGCCGTCCTGGCGCTGCAGTTCCCCTCCGCCGCCAAGGACGGGGCGACCCCGGCCTCCACGCACATCTCCGTGCTGCGGGACACCCCGCTGGACCTCGCGTGGTTCGGGGCGGTCGGCGGCACCATCGCCTTCGTCGTGTGGGTGCTGCTCATCACCTCGGCCGTCAGCAACGGCGTCAACCTCACCGACGGCCTCGACGGGCTGGCCACCGGGGCGACGACGATGGTCCTGGCCGCCTACGTCCTCATCTGCACGTTCCAGTCCAACCAGAGCTGCTACTCCCTCAGCGAGATCGAGTCGCGCTGCTACGAGGTCCGCGACCCCCGCGACCTCGCCGTCGTGGCGGCCTCCGTCATGGGCGCCTGCTTCGGGTTCCTGTGGTGGAACGCGAGCCCCGCGAAGATCTTCATGGGGGACACCGGGTCCCTGGCCCTGGGCGGCGCGCTGGCCGGGTTGGCCATCCTGTCCCGCACCCAGATCCTGCTCGTCGTCCTCGGCGGGTTGTTCGTCATCATCACGCTGTCGGTCATCCTGCAGGTCGGCGGTTTCAAGCTCACGAGGAAGCGCATCTTCCGGATGGCCCCGCTGCAGCACCACTTCGAGCTCGCCGGCTGGGGCGAGGTCACCATCGTCATCCGCTTCTGGATCATCGCCGGGTTGTTCGTCTCCCTCGGCCTCGGCATCTTCTACGCGGAGTGGGTCACCGGTGCCTGAGCCGCGCGTCTTCGAGTCCTGGCTCGGCAACCCGAACCCGCGCGCCGACGACACCGACCGCGTCCGCGAACTGCGCCACCTCACCTCCCGGTGGAAGGGCCTGCGCACGCTCGTCACGGGGATCGGCCTGTCGGGCTTCGCGGCCGCCGACGCCCTCCTCGAGGTCGGCGCCGAGGTCGTCGTCGTCGACTCCGCGACGGGGGAGGCGCAGCGCGAGAACGCGCAGCTGCTCGAGGTCCTCGGGGCGAGCGTCCTGCTCGGGCCCCAGCACGTCGATGCCCCGCCGCGCCCCTGGGACGGGTTCGACCTCGTCGTCACCTCGCCCGGCTGGCACCCCGACGCCCCGCTGCTGGTCTCCGCGGCGCTCGCGGGCGTCCCCGTCTGGGGCGACGTCGAACTCGCCTGGCGGATGCGCCCCGAGACGGGTGCGGCCCCGTGGCTGACCCTCACGGGCACCAACGGCAAGACGACGGTCGTGGAGATGCTCGCCTCGATGCTGCGGGCCGCCGGCCTGCGCGCCACGAGCGCGGGCAACGTCGGAACCCCGCTGGTGGAGGCGTTGCGGCACCCGCACGCGTTCGAGGTCCTCGCGGTGGAACTGTCGAGCTACCAGTTGCACTGGCTCTCCACGGACCTGGAGAACTCGCTGCACCCGCAGGCCTCCGCGGTCCTCAACATCGCCCCCGACCACCTCGACTGGCACGGTTCCCTCGAGGCCTACGCGCTGGCCAAGGGCCGGATCTACCAGGGCACCGAGGTCGCCTGCGTCTACAACGTCGCCGACCCGCGCACCGAGGACCTCGTGCGCGAGGCCGACGTCGTCGAGGGCGCCCGCGCGGTGGGTTTCACCCGCAGCGCCCCGCGGCTGTCGATGCTGGGCCTGGTCGAGGACGTGCTGTGCGACCGGGCGTTCGTCGAACAGCGCCAGTCGCACGCCGCGGAACTGTGCTCCCTGGCCGACCTGCGCCCGGAGGGTTCGTCGGACCCGGTCGCGCCGCACACCGTGGAGAACGTCCTCGCCGCGGCCGCGCTCGCCCGCGCGCACGGCGTCCCGCAGGTCGCCGTCCGCAACGGCGTGCTGGCCTTCCGGCCTGCGCCGCACCGGGTCGCGACCGTCCTCGACCCCGCCCGCACGGGCGGTGTCCGCTGGGTCGACGACTCCAAGGCGACGAACGGCCACGCCGCGAACGCCTCGCTGGCCGCGTTCGAGCACGTCGTGTGGATCGCCGGCGGCGACGCCAAGGGCGCCTCCTTCGACGACCTCGTGCAGGCGCACGCCGGCCGGCTGCGGGCCGCGGTGCTCCTCGGCCGGGACCGCGGGCTCGTCGCGGACGCGTTGCGGCGACACGCACCCGAGGTCCCCGTCGTCGAGGTCGACCTCGCGCAGGATGGGGACGTGACCACCGACACCGCCCACCTCATGGACCTCGTGGTGGCGCGCGCCGCGGACCTCGCCGCGCCCGGTGACACCGTCCTGCTCGCCCCCGCCTGCGCGTCCTGGGACCAGTTCCGGTCCTACGGCCACCGCGGCGACGAGTTCGCCGCGGCCGTGACGCGGCGGTTCCCGGAGGCCTGACCGTGGCCGTCGAGGGAGCGCGCCAGCGGGTCCCCAGCGCGACCGGCCGCTGGAGCGAGCGCTGGCGCCGGCCCACGTGGCTGGACGCGACGGGGGAGTGGGTCCGGGAACGGACGCGGCTGCTGGACTCCCCGCTCGCCACCCACCACGTGCTGCTGGCCACGACGTCGGTGCTCGTCGTCATCGGCCTCGTCATGGTGCTGTCGAGTTCCAGCGTGGAGTCCCTGACCGCCACGGGTTCCCCGTTCGCCATCTTCAAGAACCAGGCGATGTACGCGGTCCTGGGCGCCGTCGTCCTCACGGTCGCCAGCCGCGTCCCGGCCCGGATGTGGCAGCGGCTGGCCCTGCCCGCCCTGCTGGGGGCCGCGTTCCTGCAGTTCCTGGTGTTCGTGCCGGGCATCGGCAAGGTCGTCAACGGCAACCGGAACTGGATCGTCGTCGGAGGTTTCCAGGCCCAGCCCTCCGAGGCCGCCAAGGTCGCCCTGATCCTCGCGCTCGCGATGGCGCTGACCCGGCGTCGGGACTGCCTGGGGGACCCGGTGAAGCTGCTGGGCGCCATGGCGCTCCCCGTCGGCCTCACCGTCGGGATCGTCCTGCTGACGCGCGACCTCGGGACCGCGCTCATCATGATGGCCGTCGTCGTCGTCATGCTCTGGGTGGCGGGGATCCCCGGCCGCTGGTTCGCCCTCGCGGGGGCCGTGACGGCGGGTGTCGCCGTCCTCGCCGTCGTCACGAGCCAGAACCGCATGGACCGGGTGGCCCACTGGGTCTCCGGCGCCGCGTCGTCGGACGACATCCGCGGCCTGGCCTGGCAGCCCGTGCAGGGCCAGTACGCGCTCGCCTCCGGCGGGTTCTGGGGCCTCGGCCTCGGGGCGTCGCGGGAGAAGTGGTCGTGGCTGCCGGAGGCCCACAACGACTTCATCTTCGCCATCATCGGCGAGGAGCTGGGCCTGCCCGGGACCCTGACCATCCTCGTCCTGTTCGGCGTCATCGCCCTCATGGTGATGCGGCTCGTCCGGCGCTCGGAGGACCTCTACACCAAGCTCGCCGTCGCGGGCGTCGGGGCGTGGATCCTCGGGCAGGCCCTCATCAACATGGGCGTCGTCCTCAGCCTGCTGCCCGTCATCGGGGTCCCGTTGCCGCTCATCTCCGCGGGTGGTTCCGCGCTCGTCCTGACCCTGCTCGGCATGGGCATCCTGCTGTCGTTCGCCCGCGCCGAACCGGGGGCGCCCGAGGCGATCCGGACCCGGGAGTCGGTCGTGGCGCGGTCCCTGGCCGTCCTGCCGCACCGCGGGCCGGGCCGGTCGCGCTCGGCGCGGGGCCGGGCCGGGAAGGCGGGCCGGTGAACGTCCTGCTCGCCGGCGGGGGGTCGACCGGCCACGTCGCGCCGCTGCTCGCCACGGCCGACCGCCTGCGCCGCCGCGACCCCGGGACCGGGCTCCTCGTCCTCGGCACCGCCCAGGGGCTCGAGGCGCGCCTCGTGCCCGAGCGCGGCTACGAGCTCGCCGTGGTGCCTCGCGTCCCGTTGCCCCGCAAGCCTTCCGCGGACCTGCTGCGCCTGCCCGGCCGACTGCGGGCGGCCGTCGCCGGGGCCGCCCGGGCGATCTCGGACGTCCAGGCGGACGTCGTCGTCGGGTTCGGCGGCTACGTCGCCGTCCCGGCCTACCTGGCCGCCCGTCGCGCCGGGGTCCCCGTGGTCGTCCACGAGCAGAACGCCCTCCCGGGGGTCGCGAACCGGCTCGGCGCCCGCTGGGCGCGCAGCACGGCCGTGACCTTCCCCGGGACGCCGTTGCGCGGCGCGGTCCACACGGGCATGCCGCTGCGGTCGGAGGTCGTCGACCTGGCCCGCGCGCAGGACCGGGACGCGCTGCGCCGCGAGGCCCGCACCGAGCTCGGCCTCGACCCGGACACCCCGACGCTCCTGGTGACGGGCGGGTCGCTGGGCGCCCAGCGCATCAACGACGTCCTCGGGGCGTGCGCCCCGGACCTGCTGGGGGCGGGCGTCCAGGTGCTCCACGCCTGCGGCCGCGGCAAGTCCGTCCCGCTGCCGGAGGGGACGGACACCTCGCGGTACGTCGTGCGCGAGTACCTCGACGGCATGGACACGGCCTACGCCGCCGCCGACCTCGTCGTCGGACGCAGCGGCGCGGGCACCGTCAGCGAACTGACCGCGCTCGGTCTGCCCGGGGTGTACGTCCCGCTGCCCATCGGCAACGGCGAGCAGCGCCGCAACGCCGAGTCGGTCGTCGCCGCCGGCGGTGGCGTGCTCGTCGCCGACGCCGACCTCGACGCCGCCTTCGTCCGCTCCCGCGTGCTGCCCCTGCTGTCCGACCGCACGGCCCTGGCCGACTCCGCCCGCGCGGCCGCCGGGTTCGGCGTCCTGGACGGCGACGAGCGGCTCGCGGACCTCGTCGAGGCGGCGGCGCGGTGACCGGCGTGCTCTCCGTGGCCGACCTCGGCCGCGTCCACCTCCTCGGCCTGGGTGGCGTCGGCGTGTCCGGCGTCGCCCGGCTCCTGGCCGCTCGCGGCGTCGAGGTCTCGGGCACCGACGCCGTCGACTCGGCCACGCTGCACCGGCTGGCGGAACTGGGCATCCGCACGTGCGTGGGGCACGACCCCGCGAACCTCGCCGACCTGGGCGCCGGCGACACGCTGGTCGTGAGCTCGGCGGTCCGCGAGGGCAACCCCGAGCTCGTCGCGGCGCGCGGACGCGGTCTGCGGGTGCTGCACCGCTCCCAGGCCCTCGCCGCCCTCATGGCCGGCCGCCGTGGTGTGGCCGTCGCCGGGACGCACGGCAAGACGACGACGACGTCCATGCTCGCGGTCGCGCTCGTGGCCGCCGGGCTGGACCCCTCCTACGCCATCGGCGGGGAGCTGACGGGCGGCACCGACGGCGGCGCCCGCGACGGGTCCGGTCCGTTCGTGGCCGAGGCCGACGAGTCCGACGGGTCGTTCCGCGAGTACGCGCCGGTGGTCGACGTCGTCACGAACCTCGAACCGGACCACCTCGACCACTACGGGACCGCCGAGGCGTACACCGCCGCCTTCGACGAGTTCCTCGCGCGCCTGCAGCCCGGTGGCCTCCTCGTCGCCTGCGCGGACGACCCCGGCTCGGCCGCCCTCGCCGACCGCGCCCGTGCGCGGGGCGTGCGCGTGCGCACGTACGGCACGAGCCCCGCCGCCGACGTGGTCCTGACCGACGTGCGGCCGGGTCCGGCGCCGACCGCGCGGCTGGACGACGGCACCGGGCCGCGGGAGCTGCGGCTCGCGGTGCCCGGCGAGCACAACCTGCGCAACGCGGCCGCGGCCTTCTGCGCCGCCGTCGAGCTGGGCGCCGACCCCGACGCCGTCCTGGCCGGGCTGGCCTCCTTCGGGGGCGCCCGCCGCCGGTTCGAGCTCAAGGGCGAGGCCGGGGGAGTCCGGGTCGTCGACGACTACAGCCACCACCCGACCGAGGTCGAGGCGCTCCTGCGCGCCGCGCGACCCGTCGCGGGGGACGGCCGGGTGGTCGTCGTCTTCCAGCCGCACCTGGTGAGCCGGACGCGCACCTTCGCCCGGGAGTTCGGGCAGGCGCTGGCGCTGGCCGACGAGGTGGTCCTGCTCGACGTCTACGTCGCGCGGGAGGACCCCGACCCCGCGGTCACGGGTGCTCTCGTCGCGGACGCCGTGCCCCTGGACGTCGCGCACGTCCGGTACGTGCCGCGCCTGGAGGACGCGACCGCCGTGCTCGTGGACCTCGTCCGGCCCGGCGACCTCCTGCTGACCGTCGGGGCCGGGAACGTGACGACCCTCGGTCCCCGCGTCCTCGACGCCCTGGAACGGCGCTGATGGCCCGCCCGACCCGGCCCCGTCAGCCTCCCGCGCCCCCGGTGGAGCAGCCCCCGAAGGTGACCGGTGCCCCGCAGCGCCGGCGCGCCGCGCGGGCCACCGACGCGGCGCCCGTCCGGCCCGCGCGGCCCGTGCGTCCGGCGCGGACGGCCACGCCCACGGCACGCCCCGCGGTCCCGCCCCTTCCACGTGCCGGGAGCGGTGCACGCGCCCGCGTCGCCGACCTCGCCGGGGCCCGCCGGGCCCGTCGCTGGCGCCCGGGCCGGCGGTCCGCCCTCGCCCTCGGGGCGGTCCTCCTCGTCCTCGTCGCGGCCGGGTGGGTGCTGCTCGCCTCGCCCTGGCTGCGGGTCGAGCAGGTCCGCACGACGGGGGTCGAGCGGACCGATCCCGCTGCGGTGCAGCGGATCCTCGCCGGTGTCGACGGGACGCCGCTCGCCCGGGTCGACGCCCGCTCGCTGTCGCGCCGTCTCGCCGCGCTGCCGCTGGTGCAGAGCGTGGACGTCTCCCGGTCCTGGCCGTCGACGCTCGTCGTCGCGGTGCACGAACGCCAGGCCGTCGCGGCCGTCCCGTCGACCGCCGGGGGAGTCGACCTCGTCGACGGGGACGGCAACGTGCTCGTGCACGCCGACGCCGCACCGGCGGGGGTGCCCACGCTCGACGTCGACGTCGCGAAGGCCGGGAGCGCCGCCCTGCAGGCCGCGATCGCGGTCAACGCCTCGCTCGGCGACCAGGTGCGCAGCGAGGTCGCGTCGATCTCCGCGACCGGCCCGGACGCCGTCACCCTGCGCCTGGCGAAGGGCCCCACGGTCGTGTGGGGTGACGCGTCGCGCCCCGAGCGCAAGGCCGAGGTGCTCCTGCGGATGCTCGCCGACCCCACGGTGGCCGCGGCGCGGTCCGTCGACGTCTCCGCCCCCGACGCCCCCGCCGTCACTCCCTGACCCGGCCGCTCCGTCGGCCAGTCCCCGCCACCAGGGGGGATCGTCGACGCAGCGCGCTCACCAGGTGAGCCGGCTGCGTCGACGATCCCACCGCGCGGCCCGGGCCGGCCCCGCAGGACGTCACGCACCGTCCGGGCAGGTCGACGGAACGTGGTAGTCGCCCTCCGATCCGCATCCGATCGACGTGTTGTCGCGACACGCCGCGCCATCGGTTGCCTTTGCCCCGTCCGGCTCCCTACGGTCACCACCCAGCAGAACGTGACATAACGTTGACCCTCTACTTGAGGGTCAGGGTTTCGCAGCACGGACAGACCAGGCGAAAGAGGCGAGAGGCAACCACCGTGGCAGCTCCGCAGAACTACCTAGCGGTCATCAAGGTCGTCGGCGTCGGCGGCGGTGGTGTGAACGCGGTCAACCGGATGATCGAGGTCGGCCTCAAGGGCGTCGAGTTCATCGCCGTCAACACCGACGCCCAGGCGCTCCTGATGTCGGACGCCGACGTCAAGCTCGACGTCGGCCGCGAACTCACCCGCGGGCTCGGCGCCGGCGCCGACCCCGAGGTCGGCCGCAAGGCGGCCGAGGACCACGCCGAGGAGATCGAGGAGGTGCTCAAGGGCGCCGACATGGTCTTCGTCACCGCCGGCGAGGGTGGCGGCACCGGCACCGGCGGCGCGCCCGTCGTGGCCCGCATCGCCCGCTCGCTCGGCGCCCTGACGATCGGTGTCGTGACGCGCCCGTTCGTCTTCGAGGGCCGCCGCCGCGCGAACTCCGCCGAGAGCGGCATCGCCGAGCTGCGCGACGAGGTCGACACCCTCATCGTCATCCCGAACGACCGGCTGCTGTCGATCTCGGACAAGACGGTCAGCATCCTCGACGCCTTCAAGTCGGCCGACCAGGTCCTGCTGTCCGGTGTCCAGGGCATCACCGACCTCATCACCACGCCGGGGCTGATCAACCTCGACTTCGCGGACGTGAAGTCGGTCATGCAGGGCGCCGGGTCCGCCCTCATGGGCATCGGGTCCGCGCGCGGGGACGACCGCGCCATCCACGCCGCCGAGGCGGCTGTGAACTCCCCGCTCCTCGAGGCCAGCATCGATGGCGCCCACGGCGTCCTGCTGTCCATCCAGGGCGGTTCCGACCTCGGCCTGTACGAGATCAACGAGGCCGCGCGCCTGGTCCAGGAGGCCGCGCACCCCGAGGCGAACATCATCTTCGGGACGGTCATCGACGACGCCCTCGGCGACGAGGTGCGCGTCACCGTCATCGCCGCGGGCTTCGACGCGGGCACCCCGAAGAGCCGTCGCGACGAGCGCGCGCTCGGCCAGGTCTCCGGCCGCCCGGTCCCGGCCAGCGCCGTGCCCCCGCGCACCACGCGCCCGGCGACCCCGGAGCCGACGTACGCCCCGCAGCCGCAGTACACGCAGCAGCAGCCTGCCCAGCAGCAGCCGGCGCCGAGCTACCAGGCCCCGGCGCCCACGCCGCAGTACACCCAGGCCCAGCCGACGGCCCCGGCCCAGCAGCAGCCGCAGCAGCAGCCGCAGTACGCCCAGCAGGCGCCCCAGGTCGTGCCGTCGCCGGACCCGGTCCAGGTGCCGCGCATCATCGAGCTGCCGCAGGACACCGCGGCCGCCCGTCGTCCGAGCCGGCCCCGGCCGGAGGAGGACGACCTGGACGTGCCCGACTTCCTCAAGTGAGTCGCACGGTCCGCTGAGGTGGCTACCGACGCACCCCTGAGCACCGTCCCGCTGCTGGACGCCGGTCTGCCGGCCGGCGTCCACGGCGGGTTCACCACCCGCGCGGGCGGCACCGGTCGGGCCCCCTTCGCGGGGCTGAACCTCGGCGACCACGTCGGGGACGACCCCGCCCGCGTCGCCGCGCACCGCGAGGCGTTGCGGCGCAGCGTCCGTGCGGACGTCCTCGTCGTGCCCCGCCAGGTGCACGGCGCGGACGTCGTCGAGGTCGTCAGCCCGCCGGCGACGGCCCCCGAGGCCGACGCCCTGTTCACCCGGGTCCCGGGCATCGCCGTGGCCGTGGTCGTGGCCGACTGCGTCCCGGTCCTGCTCGCCGACGCCGGAGGCGGTCTCGTGGGCGTCGCCCACGCCGGTCGTCCCGGTCTCGTCGCGGGCGTCGTGCCCGCCCTCGTCGCCGCGATGCGGTCGGCGGGTGCTCGCCACCTCCTCGCCGCCCTCGGCCCCTCCGTCTGCGGCGGCTGCTACGAGGTCCCGCAGGCCATGGCCGACGACGTCGCGGCGCAGGTCCCCGCCGCCCGCGCCCGGACGCGGTGGGGGACGGCGGCCGTCGACGTCGCCGCCGGGGTGCGGTCCCAGCTCGACGCCCTCGGCGTCCCCGCCCGCGACCTCGGCCGCTGCACCGTCGAGCACGACGACCTCTTCTCGTTCCGCCGCGACGGGAGCACCGGCCGGTCGGCCGGCGTCGTGGTGCTCGCGTGAACCGGACCGAGGAGCTGGCGGCCGGGCTGGCGCGCACCCGCGAGCGCACGGCCGCCGCGGCGCGGGCCGCCGGCCGTGACCCGGGCGACCTCACCCTCGTCGTCGTGACGAAGTTCTTCCCGGCCGACGACGTGCGCCGGCTGGCCGGCCTCGGCGTGGCGGACGCGGGGGAGAGCCGGGACCAGGAGGCGTCGTCCAAGGCGGCGGAGCTGGCCGACCTCGACCTGCGCTGGCACTTCGTCGGCCAGCTCCAGACCAACAAGGCGCGGTCGGTCGCGCGCTACGCCGACGTCGTGCACTCCGTCGACCGGACCCGCCTGGCCGCGGCCCTGCAGGCCGGGGCCGCCCACGCCGGCCGCCGGGTCGGCTGCTTCGTCCAGGTCGACCTCGCCGCGGGGCTCGGTCTCGACGTCGACGCGGGTCGTGGCGGTGCCGTGGGGGACGACGTCCTGCGCGTCGCCGACGCCGTCGCGGCGGGGGAGCACCTCGCGCTGCGCGGCGTCATGGCGGTCGCCCCGCAGGGGGTCGAACCGGCGCGCGCCTTCGCGGAGCTGGCCCGCACCGCCGAGCGCGTGCGCGCCCTGCACCCCGGCGCGGTGGACGTCTCGGCCGGGATGAGCGGCGACCTCGAGGAGGCCGTCGCGGCCGGGGCGACACACCTGCGTGTCGGCAGCGCGATCCTCGGATCTCGTCCGCCCGCGCGGTAGCGTCCGACAGCAGGTCACGCCCTCCGGGCGGGCCGCCCGCACCACCCACAGCCCCACCCGACGACTGACCAGCACGATCCCGAGGAGCCTGCGATGGCCGGCGCGCTGCGCAATGCGATGGTCTACCTCGGCCTCGCCGAGGACGACCGCTACGCCGAGGACGGCGAGGTCGACCAGACCCGACCGCGGGTCGAGACGACCGCGACGGCGCGGCCCGAACCGCGGGAGCAGCCGCGTCCCGAGCCGCGCCTGGAGGTGCGGCACGACCCCCGCCCCGAGCCGGCGGCGGAGCGGCGCGCCGCCACGGCGACCACGGCCCAGGTGACCCCGATCAGGAAGCAGGTGGCCCACGTGGTCTCCCAGACCTCCAGCTCCCCGGCCCCGTCGTCCTCCTCGGAGCTGCACCGGATCACGACGATCCACCCGCGGACGTACAACGAGGCCAAGATCATCGGCGAGTCGTTCCGCGAGGGCGTGCCGGTCATCATGAACCTCACGGACATGGACGACTCCGACGCCAAGCGCCTCGTCGACTTCTCCGCCGGGCTCGTCTTCGGCCTCCACGGGTCCATCGAGCGCGTGACCAACAAGGTGTTCCTGCTCTCGCCCGCGAACGTCGAGGTCGCGACGCAGGAGGAGGAGCGTCCCGTGGAGCGCACCTTCTTCAACCAGTCCTGACGGGTGGCGCCGGACCCCGGCACCCGTCCCGATCAGGCAGGATGACGACGTGGCCGTGGTCTTCAAGCTCCTCGAAATCGTCGTCCTGCTCTTCTTCATCTGCCTGATCGGGCGTCTTGTCCTGGACTGGGTGCAGGCACTCTCGCGCGAGTGGCGTCCCCGCGGGGTCGTCCTCGTGCTCGCCGAGGTCGTCTACACGGTGACCGACCCGCCGCTGAAGGCGCTGCGCAAGGTCCTGCCGCCGCTGCGCCTCGGAGCCGTGCAGCTCGACCTGGCCTTCCTGGTCCTGGCGATCCTCTGCTCGATCCTCATGCCGACCTTCGACGGGCTGTCCCAGCGGGCCGCCCTGTCCTGAGGTCGCCCCGCCGGGCCGGGCGCGCCGGTGGTGCCTCCGGGTGACCACCGCGCCCGGGCCGCCGCCCGGACGGGTGGCCCCGCGGCCCGCTGTCCGGGTCGGGCGCGATCACGTCCGCTACCGTGAGACGTGAGCCACCGTCCGTCCGGGCGGTCACCGTCGGAACCCGCCCGTCAGCAGAGGTGCACAAGATGCCGCTCACTCCGGAAGACGTCGTCGAGAAGCGTTTCAACCCCACGCGCGTGCGCGAGGGGTACGCGCAGGACGAGGTCGACGACTTCCTCGACGAGGTCGTCGCCGAGCTGCGCCGCCTCAACGCGGAGAACTCCGAGCTGCGCGGGCAGCTGAACCAGTGCCAGTCCCGCGTGGCCGAGCTCACGCGCACCGGTGCCGGGGCCGCAGCCGGGGAGGCCGCCGAGGTGCCGCAGGCCGCCCCGACCCTGGAGAAGGCGCCCGAGCCGGAGCCCGAGCCGCAGCCGCAGCCGGCCCTCGTCGAGGCCGCCGCGGCCCAGCCCGCCGGGGACGACGCCGCGTCCCGCGCCGCGGGCGTGATCGCGCTCGCCCAGCGCCTGCACGACGAGTACGTCCGCGAGGGCGAGTCGCAGCGCGACGCCCTCGTGCTGTCCGCGCAGGAGCAGGCCGAGCGCGTGGTCGCCGAGGCCGAGGCCCGCCGCGACCGCACCCTGGGCGAGCTCGAGGGCCGCCGCGTCGCCCTCGAAGAGGTCATCACCCAGCTGCACGGCCGGGAGACCACCTACCGCGAGCAGCTCGAGCAGTTCATCGCCTCCCAGCTGGAGGACCTGCGCCGGGTCGCCCGCGTCGTCCCGGACGACGCCGTCTCGCGCTGACGCCGGACCCGCTCCGCTCGACCGCAGCCGCCGCCCCATACCGGGGCGGCGGCTGTCGTCGTCCCACCCGGACGGATCAGTTCTGGCGACTTTCTGTTTCCGGTTGCTCACAGAGGGTGATAGTCCCTAGTGTCTCCCGCACGCGGCAGCACGGCCGCACACGACGAGAGGGGGGACCACGGTGCACGGAGTGTCTGCGGGGACGACGGAGCCCACCGCGATGGCGGGCGCGGCGGTGGGGGCGACGACGACGGGACTGACGGGCAGGGCCGCCCGGGCGGCGGCGGTGCGCGAGCTGCCGGTGAAGGACTCCGAGGAGGCGTGGACTCCCGAGGAGCTGGCCGAGGTCCGCTCCGAGCTCATGACGGAGGTGGACCGCCTCACCCGTCAGCTCGACGACGCGACGTCCTCCTTCTCCGCGCTCGTCCGCTCCAGCGCCGAGGGGTCCGGGGACGACCAGGTGGACCACGGCGCCACGACGGCCGGCCGCGAGCACGAGATGACGATCGTCAACAACGCGCGCGACCTGCTCGAGCAGACCCAGCGCGCCCTGGTCCGGATGTCCTCCGGCGCCTACGGCGTCTGCGAGTCCTGCAGCGGGGCGGTCGGCAAGGCCCGGCTGCAGGCGTTCCCGCGGGTCACGCTGTGCATGCCCTGCAAGTCCCAGGCCGAGCGCCGCTGACGGGTTCGTGCCGCCGTTCCTCCTCCCGGGCGTCGCGGGCCCGGGGGGAGGAAGCGGCCGTGGGAGACTGGGGCCGCCATGAGCCCAGCCGAGACCCCCGCCGGAACACCGTCCGACCCCCCGACCGACCCCAGGGGTGACACAGCGGGTGACGCACCGCCCGGTGGGTCCCGCCGTCCCCGGCGCGCCCTCTGGACGCTCCTGGTGTGGGCCGTCGTGTACGTGCTCGACCAGGTCACCAAGGTGCTGGCCGTGGCGAACCTCGAACCGGGGGTCGTCCGTCCCTTCGTGGGCGAGGTCCTGCAGTTCCACCTGATCCGCAACCCCGGGGCGGCGTTCAGCTTCGCGACCGGGGCGACGTGGATCTTCACGGTCCTCGCCGCCGTCGTGGTCGTCGTGGTCGTGCGCATGTCCCGCAAGCTGCGCAGCCTGCCGTGGGCCCTGGCCTTCGGCTTCCTGCTCGCGGGGGCGACCGGCAACCTGACCGACCGCCTGCTGCGGGCGCCGGGCTTCGCGCGCGGCCACGTCGTGGACTTCCTGCAGCTGCCCCACTGGCCGATCTTCAACGTCGCCGACGCCAGCATCTGCGTCGCCGCCGTCTTCATCGCCGTCCTCGCCGTGCGCGGCGTGGGGCTCGACGGCACCCGGCAGACCCGCGAGACCCCCGCCCCGGACGCCTCGACCCGGCGGGAGGCCGACGGTGCCTGAGGTCCGCAGCCTGCCCGTGCCCGACGGTCTCGAGGGCGAACGCGTCGACGCCGCCCTGTCCCGGCTGCTCGGCCTGTCCCGCACGCGCATCGCCGAGCTCGCCGCCGACGGCCTCGTCGTCGTCGACGGCGCCGCCGTCGGCAAGTCCGACCGGTTGCGCGCCGGGTCCTGGCTCGAGATCGAGGTGCCCGACCCCCCGGCGGCGCCCACGCTCGTCGCCGAGACGGTCGAGGGCCTGACGATCGTCCACGACGACGACGACCTGGTCGTCGTCGACAAGCCGGTGGGCGTCGCCGCCCACCCCAGCCCGGGCTGGACCGGGCCGACCGTCGTGGGGGGCCTGGCGGGCGCGGGCTACCGCATCGCGACGTCGGGGTCCGCCGAGCGGCAGGGGGTCGTGCACCGCCTCGACGTGGGCACCTCGGGGCTCATGGTCGTCGCCAAGAGCGAGCACGCGTACACGGCGCTCAAGGCCGCCTTCAAGGAGCGGACGGTCGAGAAGGTCTACCACGCGCTCGTCCAGGGCCACCCGGACCCGTTGCGGGGCACCATCGACGCCCCCATCGGCCGGCACCCCGGCAGCGCCTGGAAGTTCGCGGTGACCGCCGAGGGCAAGCCCAGCGTCACCCACTACGAGGTGCTCGAGGCCTTCCGTGCCGCGGCCCTGGCCGAGATCCACCTCGAGACCGGCCGCACCCACCAGATCCGCGTCCACTTCGCCGCGCT
This sequence comes from Kineococcus endophyticus, assembly GCF_040796495.1. Classification (NCBI taxonomy): domain Bacteria; kingdom Bacillati; phylum Actinomycetota; class Actinomycetes; order Kineosporiales; family Kineosporiaceae; genus Kineococcus; species Kineococcus endophyticus. The sequence continues at coordinate 408,165 of NZ_JBFNQN010000001.1, forward strand.
GCGCCACCCGTGCGTCGGCGACCTCACGTACGGGGCGGACCCGACGCTGGCGGCCCGCCTCGGCGTCACCCGGCAGTGGCTGCACGCCGTCCGGCTCGGCTTCGTGCACCCCGGCACCGGGCAGCCCGTGGAGTTCACGAGCTCCTACCCGGCCGACCTGGCCACCGCGCTGGAGCGCCTGGCCGACTGACGGCCCGCACCGGGTGTCGGGACCGGCCCGTGTCGGACCCGGCGCCTACCATCGACCCCGCACGACCCCGCACCTCGGCCACCCCGCCGCCGCACCCACCAGGAGGCCCGCCCCCATGGCGTCCCCGTCCTCGTCAGCGGACTCGTTCGTCCACCTGCACGTCCACACCGAGTACTCGATGCTGGACGGCGCGGCCAAGGTGGACGACCTCTTCCGGACCGCCGCCGAGATGGGCATGCCCGCCGTCGCGACGACCGACCACGGCTTCGTCTTCGGGGCCTACGACTTCTGGAAGACGGCGAAGAAGCACGGGGTCAAGCCGATCATCGGCGTCGAGGCGTACCTCACGCCGGGGACGGCGCGCCAGGACAAGACGCGCGTGAAGTGGGGCGACCCCAACGGCCGCTCGGGGGACGACGTCTCGGGTGCGGGGTCCTACACCCACATGACGATGCTGGCCGAGAACACGACCGGTATGCACAACCTGTTCAAGATGAGCAGCCTGGCGAGCCTGGAGGGCTTCCTCTACAAGCCCCGCATGGACCGCGAGCTGCTCTCGCAGTACTCCTCCGGGCTCATCGCCACGACGGGCTGCCCGTCGGGGGAGGTGCAGACGCGGCTGCGCCTGGGCCAGTACGACGAGGCCCGCAAGGCAGCGGCCGAGTACCGCGACATCTTCGGCAAGGACAACTTCTTCTGCGAGCTGATGGACCACGGCCTCGACATCGAGCGCCGCGTCCAGGACGACCTGCTCAAGCTCGCCAAGGACCTCGACCTGCCGCTGCTGGCCACGAACGACCTGCACTACACCCACGCCGGCGACGCGGCGGCGCACGCGGCCCTGCTGTGCGTGCAGTCCGGCTCGACGCTGGCCGACCCCAAGCGCTTCAAGTTCGACGCCGACGAGTTCTACCTCAAGAGCCCCGCGGAGATGCGGCACGTCTGGCGCGACCACCCCGAGGCCTGCGACAACACGCTGCTCATCGCCGAGCGCTGCGAGGTCGAGTTCACCGAGTCCACCGGCGCGTACATGCCGCGCTTCCCCTGCCCGCCGGGGGAGGACGAGGAGAGCTGGTTCGTCAAGGAGGTCTGGTCGGGCCTGGCCCACCGCTACGAGGGGCAGATCCCCGACGACGTCCGCAAGCAGGCCGACTACGAGATCGAGGTCATCACCTCCAAGGGGTACGCGGGGTACTTCCTCGTCGTCGCCGACTTCATCAACTGGTCGAAGGAGAACGGCATCCGGGTGGGTCCGGGCCGTGGGTCCGGCGCGGGGTCGATGGCCGCGTACGCCATGAAGATCACCGACCTCGACCCGCTGCGGCACGGCCTGTTCTTCGAGCGGTTCCTCAACCCCGAGCGCATGTCGATGCCCGACTTCGACGTCGACTTCGACGAGCGCCGGCGCGGTGAGGTCATCCAGTACGTCGTCGAGAAGTACGGCACCGACCGCGTCGCCCAGATCGTCACCTACGGCACGATCAAGGCCAAGCAGGCCGTCAAGGACTCCTCGCGCGTCCTCGGCTTCCCCTTCTCGATGGGGGACCGGATCACCAAGACGATGCCCCCGGCCGTCATGGGCAAGGACATCCCGCTCTCGGGCATCTTCGACCCCAACCACAAGCGGTACTCCGAGGCCGGGGAGTTCCGCGAGCTGTACAAGTCCGACCCGGAGGTCGTGAAGGTCGTCGACACCGCGCGGGGCCTGGAGGGCCTGAAGCGGCAGTGGGGCGTGCACGCGGCCGGCGTCATCATGTCGAGCGAGCCGCTGATCGACCTCATCCCGATCATGAAGCGCGAGGCCGACGGCGCGATCATCACGCAGTTCGACTACCCGACGTGCGAGACGCTCGGGCTGGTCAAGATGGACTTCCTCGGCCTGCGGAACCTGACGATCCTCGACGACGCGCTGAAGAACGTCGTCGCCAACGGCAAGGACGAGGTCGACCTCGAGAAGCTCGACCTCGACGACCAGGCGACGTTCGACCTGCTCGGCCGGGGCGACACGCTCGGCGTCTTCCAGTTCGACGGCGGCCCCATGCGGTCGCTGCTGCGCCTCATGCGCCCGGACAACTTCGAGGACATCTCCGCCGTCGGCGCGCTCTACCGCCCCGGTCCGATGGGGGCCGGGTCGCACACCGCGTACGCCCGGCGCAAGAACGGCCAGGAGCCGATCACCCCGATCCACCCCGAGCTCGAGGAACCCCTGAAGGAGATCCTCGGCACGACCTACGGCCTGATCGTGTACCAGGAGCAGGTCATGTCGATCGCGCAGAAGGTCGCCGGGTACTCCCTCGGCAGCGCCGACCTGCTGCGCCGCGCGATGGGCAAGAAGAAGCGCGAGGTCCTCGACGCCGAGTACGTGGGCTTCGAGAAGGGCATGCTGGACAACGGGTTCAGCAAGGAGTGCGTCAAGGCGCTGTGGGACATCCTCGTCCCGTTCTCCGACTACGCCTTCAACAAGGCCCACTCCGCGGCCTACGGCCTCGTCTCCTACTGGACGGCCTACCTCAAGGCCAACTACCCGGCCGAGTACATGGCCGCGGTGCTCACCTCGGTGCGCGACGACAAGGACAAGTCGGCGCTGTACCTCAACGAGTGCCGCCGCATGGGCATCAAGGTGCTCCCGCCGGACGTCAACGAGTCGAGCGCGAACTTCACGGCCGTCGGCACCGACATCCGCTTCGGCCTCACCGCCATCCGCAACGTGGGCGCCAACGTCGTCGACGCCATCGTGGAGGCGCGCACCGAGAAGGACCGCTACGAGTCCTTCCAGGACTTCCTCACCAAGGTGCCGGCCGTCGTCTGCAACAAGCGGACGATCGAGTCGCTCATCAAGGCGGGCGCGTTCGACTCCCTCGGGCACCGGCGCCGCGCGCTCGTCGCCAAGCACGAGGACGCCGTCGACGCCGTCGTGGACGTCAAGCGCAACGAGGCCATCGGCCAGTTCGACCTCTTCGCCGGCCTCGGCGGCGGGGACGACGGCGGCGGCACGGGGTTCGAGGTCGTCATCCCCGACGTGCCGGAGTGGGAGAAGGCCGAACTGCTGGCCCACGAGCGCCAGATGCTCGGCCTGTACGTCTCCGACCACCCGCTCTTCGGGCTGGAACGGTTGCTGCAGAACGCCTCCGACGTGTCGATCTCGGCGCTGCTGGAGGACGAGTCCCGTCCCGACGGCTCGAACATCACCATCGCCGGCATGATCACCGGCCTGCAGCGCAAGACGACCAAGCAGGGCAACTACTGGGCGATCGTCACCGTCGAGGACCTCGCCGGCGCGATCGAGTGCCTGTTCTTCCCGCAGGCCTACATGGACGTCGCCCAGCTGCTCGCCGAGGACCTGGTCGTCGTGGTGAAGGGCCGGCTCAACCGTCGCGACGAGGTTCCCACGATCTACGCCTCCGGCCTGAGCGTGCCGGACATCTCCAGCACCGACGGCGTGCCCGTCACGGTGACCCTGCCGACGGCGCGCTGCACGACCGGCATCGTCGAGCAGCTCAAGACCGTGCTCGAGACGCACAAGGGGTCCACCGAGGTCCGGCTGCGGCTGACGAAGAACGGGGGCGGCAACGGCACCCTGATGCGGCTGGACGACTCCCTGCGCGTGACGCCCAGCCCCGCGCTGTTCGGTGACCTGAAGCAGCTGCTCGGCGCCTCGTGCCTCGGCTGAGCCGGCCGCCGGTCGGGCAGTCCCCGACCGGTGACCTGCCGGGGACCCGCCGGACGGGGTTCGTGCTGCTCTTCGGCCAGGCCGTGGCCGGTGTCGTCGTCGGGGTGCTGTGGTGGCTGCTCACGCGACGCCCGACGGCCCTGCTGGTGGGCGAACCGCTCGTGACGTCCACGTCGCAGTTCCCCATCGCCCGCGACGGGGTGTTCAGCGTCCTGACGGGGCTCGTGGGCCTGGTGGCGGCGGTCGTCGTCCTGCGGCGGGGACGGCAGGCGCCGGTCACGGTGCTGGTCGCCGCGCTGGCCGGGGCGCTGGCGTCCAGCCTGCTGGCGGCCGGGACGGGCAGCGCCCTGCCCCCCGCGCAGGCGGACCAGGCGGCCCACGTCACGCTGTCGGCCTGGGTCGCGGTCCTCGTGCAACCGTTCGTCGTCTCGGTGGTTGTGGCTCTGGTCACACTGGCCGACGTGCTGGCCCGGTGGACCCGCACCCCGTGACCCCGGCCCGGTTCCACCCGTTCGGCGCAGTCACGACCGGGTGGCGATGAGGTCGCACCCCAGGTCACACGCTGTGTAGCCGTCCTCCGGGACGCTGCGCCGGACGGCGCGCCGAACCGTGACGGTCGGTGAGATCTCGGGGGTCCGGGTGCGCTCCGGAGACGGGGCGGCGCCGGTGGTCGGCTCAAGGGGATCTGGTGCGGGCCCGATCCCTACATCGTGACCCCCTCCACGATCGTTACGAAGCCCTCCCGTCGCCTCGTCGCTGCCCTCGGCGTCGTGGCCGCCACCTGCACCTTCCTCGTGACCGCCGGCGAGACCGCCGGCGCCGCCACCGCCGCGAGCGCCCAGAGCGCCACCCAGACCACCAGCAAGGTCGTCGCCAAGGACACGTTCGCCGGCGCCAGCCGCGCCGTCGGCAACGCCGAGATCGGTGGCCGCTGGGCCGTCCAGTCGCCGGCGGGCCGCACGGTCTCCACCGGTGGCAACCAGCTGACCTTCCCCTCGGTGCCCAAGGGCGGCAGCTTCGCCGCGCTGCTCCCGGCGGTCGCCGCGGCCGACGTGTCCGTCACCCACGGCGTCAAGCTGCCCACGGTGGGCGCGGCCAAGATCGGCCTCTACGAGACCACCGAGCTGCGCCGCCAGTCCGACGGCGACCGGTACGGCACGACCCTGACGATCGGTGCCGGCGGGGCCCTCACGCTCAGCGCTGACCGCGTCGTGGACGGTCGCTCCACCCAGCTGCAGAAGACCGCGCTCAAGGTGAAGGCGAGCTCGGGGTCCTGGCTCAACGTCGAGACCAAGGTCTCCGGGACCTCGCCCGTCACGGTCCAGGCCCGCGTGTGGGGTTCGGGTCAGCCGACCCCGGACTGGCAGGTCGTCGCCAAGGACACCAGCGGGTCCGCCGTCAAGAAGGCCGGCGCCGTCGGTGTCAACGGGTACCTCTCGAACAGCGGCACCCCGACCACCGTGTCGCTCAACAGCTTCCAGGCCGTGGCGACGACCACGGCGGCCGCCCCCGCGGCTCCCGCGCCGGCTCCCACGACCACCGCCAAGCCGCGCCCGACGGCCCCGACGCCCACCCCCACGGCGACGACGAACCCGCCCAAGCCCACCCAGCAGCCCACCTCCCCGTCGACGCCGGGTCTGCCGACCCTGCAGAGCGTGACGACCAACGGCTTCGTCCACCCGGGCATCCTCAACGGGACGACCACCCTCGAGGCCGCCCGTGCCGCGGCGCTGGCCGGGAAGTCCCCGCAGAAGCCGGCCTTCGACAAGATGAAGGGCAGCCGCTTCGCGAGCCTGTCCTGGACGCCGCACCCCACCGCCTACGTCGGCTGCGGCTCCTACAACGTCGTCGACGAGGGGTGCACCGAGGAGACCGACGACGCCCAGGCGGCGTACACCCACGCGCTCATGTGGTACTTCACCGGGGACCAGCGCCACGCCGACAAGGCCAAGCAGATCCTCAACGCCTACTCCGGCACCCTGAAGGACCACAAGTTCGACACCAAGGTCTACAAGAACGGTCTGCTGCAGGCCGGTTGGGCCGGGCAGACGTTCACCAAGGCCGCCGAGCTGATCCGCTACAGCGGTGCCGGGTGGAGCACCTCGGACGTCGCCCGCTTCGAGACCATGCTGAAGACCGCCTTCCTGCCCCGCGTCATCAACGGGTGGACCTGGACCTCGGCGAACTGGCAGCTGACGATGGCCGAGGCGACGATGAACATCGGCGTCTTCACCAACGACCGGGCGACCTGGGAGAACGGCGTCGGCGACTGGCGCAACCACGTCAAGGGCTCGTTCTACCTGGCCTCCGACGGCAGCAAGCCGAACTTCCCGGCGAACACGATCATGAAGGACAGCAACTACCTCGACTACTGGTCGAACCCCAAGCAGTACGTCTCCGGCCTCGCGGCCGAGACCTGCCGTGACGCGTCCCACACCGCGATGGGTCTGGCCTCCGCGCTGGACGCGGCCGAGACCGCCCGCATCCAGGGCCTGGACCTGTACGGCGAGCAGCGCACCCGCCTCGTGACGGCCATGGAGTACAACCTCAAGTTCGTCAACGACCCGTCGGCCTCCGGTTGGGTCTGCCCCAAGCCGCTGAACCTCGGCGGCACCGGCTACAAGCTGACGTTCGCGTTGGGCTACAACGCCTACGCCACCCGTGGTGGGGTCTCCATGCCCCAGACGAAGGAGTTCCTCAGCACGGTCAGCCCGACCGGCAGCGGCATCTTCATGAACTGGGAGACGCTGACGCACTCGGCCGGCTGAGGCCGGGCGGCGCACCGCGCGCCGGACGAGGAGACGATCGAGGGACACCGCCGACGCCCCGGGACCGACAGGTCCCGGGGCGTCGTGCGTTCGCGGCCGACGACGCGCCGCGACACGCGGAAACTTCTAGCAGACCCTCCCGCCACCCCCACCTTCGGGCTATCGTCATCACTCCGCGTACAGGGGTGGTCGCGGATGGGGGGAACAACTCGATGACCAGTCACGCCCGCGGGCCGTCGGACGACGGCTTGCGCATCGCTCTGCTCGGGACCCGAGGGGTCCCTGCACGCTACGGGGGCTTCGAGACCTGCGTCGAGGAGGTCGGCTCCCGGCTCGTCGAGCGCGGGCACCGCGTCGTCGTCTACGGCGCCCGTCCCGACGGGTCCGCAGACGCCTCGCCGGGGCGCGAGCACCGGGGCATGGAGCTCGTCCCGCTGCCCGCCGTGCGCCGCCGCTCGCTGGAGACCCTGAGCCGCTCGGCGCTCGCCGTCGGCCACCTGACGGCCACGCAGCGGGGCCGCCGCCGGGGCGGGGGACGCGCGGGAGCACCCGCCGTCGACGCCGCGATCGTCTTCAACGCCGCGAACGCGCCCTTCCTGCCGGTGCTGCGGGCCGCCGGGGTCCCCGTCGCGACCCACGTCGACGGCCTGGAGTGGAAGCGCGCCAAGTGGGGCCCGGTCGGGCAGCGCTACTACCGCTGGGCGGAGGCCTTCGCCGTCCGGCACTCCGACGCGCTCATCGCCGACGCCCAGGGGATCGCGGACCACTACCGGGCCCGCTTCGACGCCGACACGACCCTCATCCGCTACGGGGCACCCGTCGTCGAGGGCGGGGGCGATGCGCGCCAGCTGGCGACGATGGGGCTGACCCCCGGGGGCTACCACCTCGTCGTCGCCCGCTTCGAGCCGGAGAACCACGTGGACGTCGTCGTCGAGGGGTACGTGGCCTCCCGGGCCCGCAAGCCGCTCGTCGTCGTGGGATCCGCCCCCTACTCCGACGCCTACACGGCGCGGGTGCGGGCCCTGGCCGACCACCGCGTCCGGCTCGTCGGCGGGATCTGGGACCAGGACCTCCTCGACCAGCTGTACGCCGGGGCCTCGACGTACCTGCACGGCCACAGCGTCGGCGGCACGAACCCGTCGCTGCTGCGGGCCATCGGCGCCGGGACGGCCGTCGACGCCTTCGACGTCGACTTCAACCGCGAGGTCCTGGGGGCCGCCGGCACCTACTGGACGACGGCCGCGGACGTCACCGAGGCGGTCGAGGCCGCCGAGGCGGACGAGGGACGGGTGCGCGACCGGGGCCGGGCCAGCCGGTTCCGTGCGGCGAACTACGACTGGGACGACGTCGCCGACGGCTACGAGGACCTGTGCCTGCGGCTGGCCGGCCGGCCGTCGCCCGTCCGGGACGGCCGCAGTGCCGCCGTCCTCGACCTCGGCGCGGCGGCGCTGGGCCACGAGCGCCACGACCTCGTCGTCGACCTCGACCTCAGGGCCCTGGAGGCCGACGACCCCGAGTACTCAGAACCCCGAGCGCGCTGGAGCAGCCGGTGAACGCCACGCAGCACCCCCGTCGTCCCGGGCGCAGGTCCGGACCGGCCGGCCTGGCGGTGGCCGCCCTGTGCCTGGCGACCCTCGCCGCCTGCTCCGCTCCCCGCAGCACGTCGACGAGCCTGGCCGGCGCGGAGTCGACCACGTCCGGTCCGGCGGCGACCGCGACGTCCCCGGCGCCCACCGACGGGACCGGTGAGTCGCCGGGACCGGAGGAGGCGGCGACGGCGGACGTCATCGGCACCCGCACGCTGGCCCCGGTGCCCGTGCGGGCCCCCGCCCGCTTCAGCGAGGGCCTGACCGTCACGGTCACGTCGGTGCGCGAGGCGCAGGTCACCGCCGTCTACCCCGGCGAGGTCAGCGGTCCGGGGATGGTCGTGCAGCTGACGTTCACGAACCTCTCGCCCGACCCGGTCGACCTCGACGGTGTGCGGGTCAACGCCTCCCGGCCGGACGGCTCGCCCGCCACGGCGATGGAGGGCCCGCCGTACGCGGCACCCACGGGGGTCCTGGACCTCGGGGCCTCGGCCGGCGCCACCTTCGTGTACGCGATCCCCCAGGGCACCGCTCGCTCCATGACGCTCGAGATCACCTCGGTGAGCTCGGCCGACACCGTCACCGTCGACGTCTGATCCCGACCGCCACGAACGTCGCCGACGAGGCGGCAGCAGGGGAGTACAGATGAACAGCCTCGGCGCACGGACGCCCCACCGCGTCCTGCTCGCCGCGCTGGCCGCGCTCGTCGTCGCACTGGCGGTCGCCGGTGGACCGGCGACGGGTCGCGACCGCGCGCTCGCGGCGGACGGGAACCAGACGACGCCGCCCACGGTGACCGCCGACGTGCTGCCCACCGTGCAGATCGACGGCGTCGTGTGGGCGCAGACGACGATCGGGAACACCGTGTACGTGACGGGCCGGTTCTCCAGCGCCCGGCCCGCCGGCGCGCCCGCGGGCACGGGGGAGACCCCCCGCAGCAACATCCTCGCCTACGACCTCGTGACGGGGAACCTCATCACGACCTTCAACGCCTCGCTGAACGCCGACGGTCTGGGCATCACGTCGTCCCCGGACGGGTCCCGCGTCTACGTCGTCGGCAACTTCACGAAGGCCAACGGGGACAACAGGTACCGCATCGCCGCCCTGGACGCCAAGACCGGGGCGCTGGTCCCGGGGTTCAACCCGCAGGTCGACTACCGCGCCCGCGCCGTCGTCGCGACCGGGGACACCGTCTACGTCGGCGGGCAGTTCTCCGTGGCGAACAAGACGGCCCGCAGCCGTCTCGCCGCGTTCTCCGCCTCGAACGGTGCCCTGCTGCCCTGGGCCCCGGCCGCCGACAACGAGGTGTTCGGGCTCGTCGTGCCCACGAGCGGTTCCGTCGTCGTGGCCGGCCGGTTCACGACGCTGAACGACGAGCCGAACTACGGCATGGGCGCGCTGGACCCCGTCACCGGGGCGACCCGTCCGTGGGCCGCCACGGGAACCGTCCGCAACGCGGGGACCGACTCCGCCATCTACTCCCTGGCCACCGACGGCGCGACCGTCTACGGCACGGGCTACCAGTACAAGTCCGGTGGCGTGGGGAACCTCGAGGGCAGCTTCGCCGCCGACGGCACCACCGGCGCGATCCGCTGGGTCGCCGGCTGCAACGGCGACACCTACTCCGTCAAGCCGATCGGCGGCGTCGTCTACACCGCCGGCCACGCCCACGACTGCTCGCCCCTCGGCGGCTGGCCGCAGACCCAGCCCTGGACCTACCAGCGGGCGGTCGCGACCACCGCGGACGCGCGGGGCAAGAACCAGGGGGGCACCTTCTCCGGGAAACCCGCGCCCGCGCTGCTGAACTGGTGGCCCACGCTCGAGGTCGGCACCTTCACCGGCCAGGTCCAGGCGGCGTGGTCGGTGACGGGCAACGACAGCTACGTCTCCTACGGGGGTGAGTTCCCGAAGGTGAACAACGTGGCGCAGCAGGGCATCGTGCGGATGGCGGTGCGGACGATCGCCCCGAACCGGGAGGGCCCCCGCTACCAGGCCGACTTCGCCCCCACGCTGACCTCGACGAGCTCCGGGACGGTGCGCGTCAGCTGGCAGACGACGTGGGACCCGGAGACCCGCGACCTGCGGTACCGCGTCGTGCGCGACGGCCAGACGGACACCCCCGTCGGCACGGTGACGGTGGGTTCCACCTGGTGGAGCCGGCCCACCGCTCAGTTCGTGGACACCGGGCTCGCCCCCGGGTCGACCCACACGTACCGCGTCTACGCCGACGACGCCGACGGGAACTCGACGAACTCCACGCTCGGCACCGTCACGGTCAGCACGAACACCGATCCGGTCGTCCTCGCGGGCGACTCCTTCTCCCGCACCGTGACCGGTGGGTGGGGCAGCGCGAGCCCGGGCGGGTCCTGGAGCCTGACGGGTGGCACCTCGAACTTCCGCGTCGCCTCCGGGGCGGGGCAGATGACCTCCGCGCGGAACGCGACCACGACCGCCGTGCTGGGGTCGGTCCGCGGTACGGCGACGGACACGACCGTCACCACCTGGGCCGACCAGGTGCCGACGGCCGGGGGCGTGGTCCTCACGGCGTTCGGCCGCCGCGTCGGCACGAACGACGACTACCGCGCGGCGGTCCGCCAGGTGGCCGGTCAGCCGGTCACCCTGACGCTCACGCGCAAGGTCGGCGGCACCCAGACCACGCTGGCCTCCCTCGCCGTGCCGGGGCTGGTCGGCACCTCAGGCGCCAAGCTGCGCGTGCGCACGCAGGTCACCGGGACGAACCCCACGGTCGTGCGGGCGAAGGTGTGGCCGGCGGGGACCACCGAACCCGCTGACTGGCAGGTCTCCGCGACGGACGCGACGGCGGCCCTGCAGGTGCCCGGTTCGCCGGCGTTGTCGACGTACCTGTCCAGCGGGGCGGCGAGCACCTCGGTGCGCGCCTCGTACGACGACCTGACGGTCACCGACGGCGGGCAGGGGTGAGCGGGCGCCCCCTGCGCGTCCTGCTCGTCCACCCCGGGGCCGGGCTCTACGGCTCCGACCGCATGCTCCTCGAGGCCGTCCGGGCGGTCGTCGCGGCCGGTTCCCGGGCGCTGCTCGTCGTCGGAGAGGACGGACCGCTCGTCGAGCTGGCCCGGCGGGCGGGCGCGCGGGTGCTCGTGCGGCCGGTGCCGGTGCTGCGCAAGTCCGCGCTCTCGCCGCGCGGGCTGCTCGGCCTGACGGGTCGGTCCGCCGTGTCCGCCGCCCGGGACGGCGCGCTGCTGCGCCGGCTGCGGCCGGACGTCGTCTACGTCAGCACCCTCACGGTGCCGACGTGGGTGCTCCTGGCCCGCGCCCACGGGGTCCCCGTGGTCTGCCACGTCCACGAGGCCGAGGCGCAGGCGAGCGCCCTGGTGCAGCGGGCGCTGGCGGCGCCGCTGCTCGCCGCGACCCGCCTGCTCGTCAACAGCGAGTACTCCCGCACCGTGCTCACCCGGTCCTGGCCGGTGCTGGCCGCGCGGTCCGGGGTCCTGCCCAACGGGGTCCAGGGGCCGGCCGGACCGGTCCCGCCCCCTCCGGCCGGGGGGCCGATCCGGCTGCTGTACGTCGGCCGCCTCTCGCGCCGCAAGGGGGTCCTCGTCGCCCTCGACGCGTTCGCGCGGGTGCTCGCCGACGGGCTCGACGCCCACCTCGACCTCGTCGGCGACGTCTTCGGCGAGCACGCCGACTTCGGGGCAGAACTCGCCGACCGGTTGCGCGACAGCGTGTTCGAGGGCCGCGTCACCGTCCACGGCTTCGACCCGGACGTCTACGCCCACCTCGCCCGGACCGACCTGCTGCTCGTGCCGTCCGTGCTCCCCGAACCGTTCGGCAACACCGCCGTGGAGGGCGTGCTGGCCGGCCGTCCCGTGCTCGTGAGCGACGTCGGCGGCCTGCCCGAGGCGGTGGCCGGTGTGCCCAGCGCCCGGCTCGTGCCGGCCGGGGACGCGGTCGCCCTGGCCCGCGCCCTGGTGGACGCGGCCGCGGCGCTGCCGGACCTGCAGGAGCGCGCCGCGGAGCACGCGCCGGTGGCGGCCCGACGGTTCGCCCCCGAGCGCTACCGGGCGGGCGTCGTCGAGGGCCTCCAGAGCGCGATCCCGGCGCGGTCCCGGCGGTGGCCCGGTGAGCGCCCGGTGAACGGCCGGTGAACGGCGTGACCACCCCGGGGGGCCTGGGGATCGTCGTCGTCAACTACGGCGACCCCGCCGTCCTCGAGCGGCACCTCCTGCGCCACGACCTGCGCTCCCTGGGCCGCATCGTCGTCGTCGACAACTTCTCCTCGGCCGCGTACCGGGACGCCGTCGACGCGCTGTGCCGGCGCCGCGGCCTCGACGCCGTCCTGCGACCGGCCAACGACGGCTTCGGCGCCGGGGTGAACGCCGGGGCGGCGCACGCCCTCGCCGCGGGCTGCGACGCGCTGCTCGTCGTCAACCCCGACCTCCGGCTGGACCCCGCGGTCGCCGCGGCCCTGCACGCGGAGGTCCGGGCCCACCCGTCCCGGCTCGTCGCGCCGCGCATCGTCCGCGAGGACGGCCGGCTGTGGTTCGACGGTGCGGAGGTCTCGCTGCGCACCGGTCGGACCGCCCGCACCGGCCGCCTCACCGGGCCCGACCTGGTGCCGTGGCTGACGGGGGCGTGCCTGGCGGTGCACCGCGACCTGTGGGAGACGGTGGGCGGGTTCGCGCCGGAGTACTTCCTCTACTGGGAGGACGTGGACCTCAGCCTGCGCGTCCAGCGGGCGGGCGGGGAGGTCGCCGTGCGCCGGGACCTGCTCGCCGTCCACGCCGTGGGCGGCACCCAGGCCGGCCGGCACAAGTCCCCGGTGTACGTGGAGTTCCACTGCCGCAACCGGTTGCTGTTCGCCCGGCGCCACCTCGGCGTGCGCGCGGCGTTGCGGCAGGCGCTGGACGCACCGCGGTACGCCGCGGAGGTGCTGCGCCGGGACGGCTGGCGCCGGCTGCTCACCGACCGGGCGCCGGTCCGGGCCGCCGTCCGGGGGACGCTGGCCGGCTGGGCGGTCGCGCTCAGCCCGCGACGCCGGTCGGGGTCCGCTGCGGTGCGGCCGACCGGGCGCCCGACGTCGTCCCCGCCGTCCTCGACAGCCGTCCCGACGACCTGAGGGGCGGGTCGGGGCGCGCCTGGAGGGCCAGGGCCAGCGCCAGGACGACCTCCGGCAGGTTGGAGTACATCGGGCCGACCGCCAGGTCCCACAGCGCACGCAGCCCCAGCAGCACCACGAGGGCCGAGGCCGTGCCGGCGGCCACCCGCGTCAGGAGCGCGTGCACGATCAGCAGCCCGAGCAGGAGGGCGAACGCGACGCCGACCCAGCCGAAGTTCGACCAGGCGTCGGCCACGGTCGAGTGCAGCCGGAACTGCCCGCCGAACATGTAGTTGTCGACGTACCCGTTGTCCGGGCCGAGGCCGACGGTCGCCAGACCCTCGCGGGCGACGACGACGTCGTGCGGGCTCGGCACCGCTCCGGGGCCGAAGCCGGCGGGCGTGTCCTGCATGAGCCGCAGCGTCCCGGCCCACTCCGGCCGGCCTCCGGCCAGCAGCGATCCCGCGGCCCGGACCTGCGCCTCCGAGCGCAGCTGCAGCTCCCGGCCCAGCACTCCGGACAGCAGCAGCTGCTCCGCGCCGCGGTAGAGGGCGGCCCCGGCGAGCGCGAGCAGCGCGCCCGTGGCCAGCCAGGGGGCCACGGGCGCGCGGCCCGGCCGCCGCCGGACGCGCCGGCCTGCCCGCACCAGCTGCCAGCCGACGACGACCGCGGTCAGGGCGGTGAACCCGAAGAAGCTGCGGTAGTCGCGGACCACGCTCACGGCGCCCAGCCCGACGAGCGCGAGGAGGACCACGACGGACCCGGTCGGGCCCGGGACGCGCTGGGCGACCGCGAGCACGAGCAGTGTGACCGGCAGTGCCAGCTGGTACTTCCAGGCGTTCGGCGAACCGGGCACGTGCGGCAGGGCCGCGAGCAGCACCCCGGCCCCGTAGCCCAGGGCCACGGTCTCCACCCGCAGGAACCCCCGGCACCACAGGACGAAGCCCAGGCCCAGCACGAGCGCGAGCGTCCGGGTGCAGGTGGCGACCGTGAACCGGAGCTCGACGGCGTGCGCGTCGGGCAGCGCGACGAGCAGCAGGCCCGCGGCGACCGAGGCGAGGGCCAGCACCAGGACGGCCCGCGCCCCCGGGAAGCGGGCCAGCGACCCGGCCCACACGGGCAGCAGCCCGGCCGCGAGGACGCCCGCCGTGGGCAGGACGTTGCCCAGGGTCACGTCCGCCCCCAGCACCGCCAGCCCCGCGAGGGCGACCAGGCGCAGGGCGAGCAGCTCGCGGGGCGTCGGCCCGGTCCGCTGCGGGGTGCCCGAGCGGTCCGACGCCCGCCACCAGGCGAGCAACGTCGTGGGGTGGACGCCGGCGAGGGTGCCGACGTGCCGGCACGCCTGCCGCGTCGTGGCGCCGCCGTCGAGCTCGGCGCGCACCTGGCGCAGCAGGTGGTCGTGCGCGCCGGGAGCGCGGCTCACCGGCGGCCGGACCGGACCCGGGGCCGCTCGGTCGGGGCGTCCAGGGAGCCCGGCGGGTCCAGGCGCACGGTGGGGGTCGCGAGGTCGGTCGTCCGGCGGGTGCGACCGGACCGGTGCCCGCGCCGTCGCGAGTGGTCCAGGACGACGCCGAGGACGGTGGCCCGCACCATCTCCAGGTCGCGCAGCGCCTCGGCCAGCTCACGGCGGCGGGTGGCCGGGCTCTCGGCGACCAGGGCGACCCCGTCCACCCGGGCCGCCAGCACGGCGGCGTCGGTGGCCTCCAGGACGGGCGGCGCGGTGATGAGGACGACGTCGAACTGGGTCCGCAGGTCGGCGAGGATCCGCTGCAGCGCAGCCGACCCGACGAGCTGGTCGGTGGTCTCGGCCATCGCCTCGGCCAGTTCCCCGCGCAGGGTGCCCGCCGGCAGCACAGCCGGTCCGTCGAGCTCGCTGCGGCGCAGGGCGGCGGCGACCGGCAGCCCGTCGACGAGGACGTCGACGAGCCCGGGCCCGGAGCCGAGCCCCAGCGTGCGGGCCAGCACCGGCGAGCGCAGGTCGGCCTCGAGCAGCAGCACCCGCGTCTCGTGGTCGGCCACCGCCCGCGCCAGCTCCAGCGCCAGGTCCGGTGCCCCGTCCCCGGCCGCGGAGGCCAGGACGACCTGCTGCGCCGACCCGTCGGCGGCGAGGAAGCGCAGGTTGGCCCGCAGCCGCCGGACGGCCTGCGTCCGGTCCCCGCGGGCCGCAGCGCGCCCAGAACCCCGCTGCCGGCGGGTCCTGCCGCGCCGGCGCACCGCGTCGCGGGGCGGGACGGCCGCCAGGACGGGCACGTCGCTGACGTCGAGGACGTCGTCGGCGTCGCGGACGCGGGTGTCGAGGACCTCGCGCGCCACGACGAACCCGACGACGAGCAGCAGGCCCAGGACCGCGCCGATCCCGGCGTCCAGCCGGCGGTCCGGCGAGAACGGCACTCGCGGGGCGGTGGCCGGGGTCACCGTCGTCACCTCGATGGCGGTGGTCCCGCGCGGGGACAGCGACTCCGTGGCGTCGGCGAGCTGGTCCCCGACGGCGTTGGCGATGGCGGCCGCGGACGCGCCGCTGCCGGCGACGGCCGTGATGTCGAGGAGCACGGTGTCCTGCTGGGACTCCACGCTGACCCGGTCGGCGAGGTCGCCGGGCGTGGTGTCGAGCCCGAGCTGGTCGACGACGGGCTGCAGGACCGTCGGTGTCGTGGCCAGGCGGACGTAGGACTGGACGAGGCTGCGCGTGTAGGAGGACCCCTGCGCGAGCTCGCCGATCGACTGCCCCTGGCCGGGGGAGAGGTAGACGCTCGCGGTCGCCCGGTACTGCGGTTCGGTGCGGAAGCTCGCGCCGTAGCCCAGGGTCCCGCCGACGGCGAAGCACAGCAGCAGCGCCAGCCAGGACCGTCGCAGCAGTGCGAGGTACGCGAACAGGTCCACGGGTCCCCTTCCCTGGCCGTCGCCCTCCGCAGTCGGGCGACTGCAAATATAGGTGCCTCACCCGGGGGAGGAGCACATTCGGTGAGGAGTGTTCTACGTGCTGCCAGAGCGCGGGGGTCAAAGGTCGGCAGGAGGGTCGGCGGAGGGGACGCCGCGACGTGGCGGTCGGTGGGTCGCAGCGCCGGCGCCAAGCTCCTGGTCATGGGGGTCTCGGGCCTCGTCTCGATCGTCTCGATCCGCCTCGTGCTCGGGCACTACGGCGTGGAGGCGTACGCCCAGTACGGCCTGCTGGTCTCGATCGCCGCGCTGCTGCCGTTCGCCGACCTCGGCATGGGCGCGGCCGTCCTCAACAGCGTCGCGGGCTCGGACGACCCCGCCCGGGACGACCACGTGCGGCGCACCCTGGTCGGCGTCTACCGCGTCGTCGCGCTCTCGGGTCTCCTGCTCGCCGCGGTCGGCGTCCTCGTCACGCTCGCCGGCGGCTGGCCCGTCCTCCTGGGGGACGGGCTGCTGCCGGGGTCCGGGCCCGCGGCGGCCCTGGCCTGCGTCGTCCTGTTCTGCCTGACGCTGCCGCTCGCGGTGGGCCAGCGGATCCTCACGGCCCTAGGCCGCAACCACGTGCGCATCCTCGTCCAGGGCCTGGCCTCGCCGATCTTCGCGACGACCGTCGCCGTCCTCGTCCTCACCGGAGGAGGTCGCGGGGGCGGGTACCTCGCGGCCTTCTCCTACGCCGGCGGCGCGCTCATCGCCGCCGTCGGCTCCGTCGTCGCGTTCCGCTCCCTGCCCGGGCTGGCCCGCCGCGTCCTCCACGACGTGTGGCGCGTCCGGTCCGTCCGCGGCGCGCCCGTCCTCGGCGTGGCCGGCCCCTGGCTCGTCCTGACCCTGGCGCTGCCGGTGGCCATGCAGACCGACCGCCTCCTGCTCAGCCACCTGTCGACCCCGACCGACCTCGCCGAGTACGGCCTGGGGTTCTCGCTGTTCTCCCTGCTGTCCCAGACGGTCAGCGCGGCCGGGGTCGCGCTCTGGCCGGTCTTCGCGCGCGCCCGCAGCACCGGGGAGGTCCGGTCCCCGTTCGGGATGGCCGCCGCCTTCGGGGTGGGCGCGGCGTTCGCCGCCGCCGTCCTGGCGCTGCTGCTGCCCTGGGTCGTCCCGGTCGTCAGCGACGGGGCCGTCCGGCTCGACGGGTGGCTCACCGGTGGGCTCGTGGCGCTCGTCGTGGTGCAGGCGGCGAACTACCCGCTGGGGATGTACATGACCGACGCCGCGGGCCTGCGCTTCCAGGTGCCGCCCGTGCTGCTCATGGTCCCGCTCAACCTCGGCCTGTCCTGGTGGCTGACGCTGCAGGTGGGCGCCGGGGGGCCCGTCGTCGGGTCGGCCGTCGCGGTCGCCCTGTGCCAGCTGGCCCCCGGCGTCTTCTACGTCGGGCGGGACCTGCGGCGGCGCAGGGCCTCCCGGGCGGAGCTGCTGCCGCTACCGTGAGCCGGTGGACGGCGTCGCGGCGCAGGGCGGTCCGGGCGGGGGCGCGGGCGGCCGGGCCCGGGTCTACCGGACCCTGCGCTCCGCCCACCTCGAGCAGGCCCTGCAGCTCGCCCCTGCCCTCGTCGTGCACCGGCAGCGGCGCTACGACTTCGACGAGACCCTCGCCGCCCGGCTCGACGTCGTGCAGGCCGGTCCCTGGGCCGCGGCCCTCCTCCTGCTGCGCCGCGGCGTCCGCCAGGTCGAGGTCAACGAACCCCTCATGCGCGGCGCCGTCCGCGACACCGCCCGCACCGTCGCCGCGCTGCGCCTGGTCGGGGCGCTCACCGGCCGTCGGGTCCAGGTCGTCGCGTACGGCATCGAGAACCTCGACCCCTACGCCGCGCCGCTGCCCTCCCCGCGGTGGCGCGCCGCCGCGGCGCGGGACCTGGACCGGCGCCTGAGCCGCTTCGTGTGGCGACGGCTCGACCGGTTCGCCAGCGGCACCGCCGCCGCCCGCGACCTGTACGCCGCGACCCTCCCCGCCACGCGCGCCGCACAGCGCCTCGTCCCCGCCGTCCCCGCGCCGTGCGACTGCCCACCGCAGGACCGGCCGGCCGGGCGGGTGCTCTTCCTCGGCGCGTTCTCCGAGCGCAAGGGGTTCGCTGACCTGCGGCGGGCCTGGCCCGGTGTCACGGCGACGTGCCCGCACGCCCGGCTGCAGCTCGTGGGGCAGGGGGCGATGCTCGCCGAGGCCGAGCGGTGGGCGGCGCAGGACCCCACCGTCGAACTCCTCCTCGACCCGCCCCGCACGCGCGTCCACGAGGAGCTGCGCCGCGCCGCCGTCCTCGTCCTGCCGTCCCGGCGGACGGTCCGCTGGCGGGAGCAGGTCGGCCGTCCCCTCGTCGAGGGGCTGGCCCACGGGTGCACCGTGGTCACCACGACCGAGACCGGTCTCGCCCCCTGGCTGGCCGAGCACGGCCACACCGTCCTCGCACCGGACCGCGTCGACCCGCCGGCCGACGGGCTGACGACGGCGCTCGCGGACGCGGTCCGGGCGGGCCGGTCCGCGGCGGCGGTCCTGGCCGACCTGCCCGTGCGCGACGGACGGCTGGCGGCGGACGACTGGCTCTTCGAGGACGCGGGGCTCACCCGCGGGTGAACTCCACGACCTCGTCGAGGGGTCCGGACCACCGGCCGGCGACGACGTAGCCCGCCTGCGCCAGGGTCTCGTCATCGGCGGCGACCGTCGCGTCGGTGGGCCGGCGCACCACCCAGACGGTGTCGTGGGCCGCCAGGTCCGCCGTGGCGGCGGCCAGCGGACGCGACCGCCCGGTCAGGTCGCCGGCGGCCGCGGGGGTGCGGGTCAGGGTCAGGTCCTCCAGGCCGGCGAAGCACCGCGGGTAGGCCACCGAGACGTTGCGCGTCGTGAGCGTCACCGTGCCGTCGACGGGTGGGCGCCGGGCGCCGAAGTACACGGCGTCGCCGGGGGATGCGCTGCGGCACAGGTGCTCGGCCGCCTGCGCCCAGTCCGAGGCGTCCTTGGCGTGCGGGGTGCGCTGGGAGGCCAGGACCGGCGCCGCGAGCAGGACCGCGAGCCCGGCGACCAGGAGCCGCCGGCGACCGGGCAGGGCCGCCAGGCCGCAGCCCAGCAGCACGGCGAGGGCCGGCGCGCTGAAGGCGAAGTAGCGGGGGTTGTACAGGGGACCGGCGCTCGCGGGGACGGCGAGCGCCGCGAGGACGACGAGCCCGCAGGGCACGAGCAGCCACGGCAGGCACCACCGGGCCACCGGCCCCGCCGCCGTCGACCGGGCCAGCGCGACGGCCACGAGAGCCCACCCGAGGGCGGCGAGCGCGACGGCCGCCGGCTGCCACCACGACCAGCTCCCGCCCGTGACGCCCGACCCGGCGCCCGAGCCGGCCGTCGGCGTCTCACCGAGGAAGAACTGGTCCACGACGACCCGGCGGGCGAGCGCCAGCGGACCCGGCGCCGACCCGCCGAGCTGACCGCCCTGGCTGCGCACGAGGAGGACGACGGGCGCCGACACCAGCCCGGCGGCACCCGCCGCCACCGCCCAGGGGAGGCGGCGGCGGGCCGGGACGTCGCGCAGCAGCAGGACGGTCGCCCCGTGGGCCACCAGCAGGAGCAGCAGGTAGACGTCGACCACGACCCCGACGGCCGCGACGAGCGCGTACCCCGCCCACCAGCGCACCCGGGAGCCCCGGGGGGCGCCCAGGGCCCGGACCAGGAGCACCGTGGCCCAGACGGCCAGTGCCGTCGCGACGGCCGTGGGGCGCGCCTCGGTGCCGGACCAGGCCGTGCGCGGCAGCAGGGTGCAGACCGTCGCCGCGAGCAGGGCCGTCGAGGAGGACCCCGTCAGGCGTCGGGTGAGGACGAGCACGCCGACGGCGCCCGCGCCGACCGCCACGGCGCTGGGCAGCCGCAGCGCGAGGGGGCTGGTGCCCGCGACCTGGGTCCAGACGTGCATGGCCGCGTAGTAGAGGCCGTGCACCGCGTCGAGGTGCTGCAGCATCCGCCACAGGTCCGCCGGCGAGCGCTGGGCGGCGCTGAGCGTGGCCGCTTCGTCGGTCCACAGCGAGGGCCGCCAGGACCCGAGGGCGACGACGACGGTCGCGAGGAGGCCGACGAGGGGCAGCAGGACGGCGTCGCGCGGGCCGCGCCGCAGGGCGGGCCGGGCCTCCTCGCGGGTCGGGGCGCTCATGCCCGACCCGCGCCGACGGGGGTCCCGGCGTCGGTGGGGTCGTCGGCGCGGTGGCCGGCGGCCCGGTGGTAGAGCTCGGCGTGCGCGCGGCCCAGGACGTCCCAGTCCCGGGCCGACAGGTCCGGCCGCTCGGCCCGCGCCCCCGTGCGCACGCCGGCCCGCACGGCGGCCAGGGCGGCCGCGAGGTCCCCGGCGGACAGGTCGCCCTCGTAGACGTGGACCCACCCCGGCCCCACCTCCGCGGCGCGGTCGGCGGCCGCGGGGCCGGCCGGCAGCAGGACGGGCCGGTCCAGGGACAGCGCCAGCAGCTGCGCCCCGGAGCCACCGCGCGGGGCGTAGGGCAGGACGACCAGTTCGGCGGCCGTCACGGCCAGCACCAGTTCGTCGTCCCCGACGTGGCGCAGGTCGAGGCGGACCCGCGGGTCGGCCGCGGCGGCCCGGCGCACGCGGCCGGCGAGGTCGGCGTCGGGGGCCGGGCCGAGGACGTGCAGGCTCGCCTCGCCGGGGACTCCGGCGAACGCGGTGAGCAGCGCCTCGACGCCCTTGTACGGCCGCAGCAGACCGGGGTGGACGAGGCGGCCGGGCACCGGCGCCGCCCGCGGGGCGTCGCGGTGGTGCGCCCGGTAGTCCCCGTGCGGCACGACCACGGCGGTCGAGCGGGGGCAGACCGCGCCGACGGTGCGGGTCGTCAGGTGCACGGTGAGCGTCGTGGCCGCGTCGAGCCGGCGCAGCAGGAAGCGCTCGACCGGACCCCCGTCCTCGTGGGGGGAGGGGTTGTGCACCGTGCGGACGACGGGCGTCCGCCGGGCCCGCACCCGGGCCAGCAGGAGGCCGGTCCCCAGGGCCCGCAGGGCGCGCCCGGACCGGCGGCGGCTGCGCAGCAGGAGTTCGGGCCAGTGGACGTGCAGGACGTCGTGGTTCCCCAGCAGCGCCTCCCGCCAGGAGAACGTCCGCACGTCGACACCGGAGCCACCGCCGGCCGGCAACGATCCCAGGAACGCGGTCAGGTAGGGGTTCGAGGTGGGCCGGGGGGTCCGGAACGACTGCAGGACCACGGGTCTGCGGGGTCCCACGGGTCTCAGCCGTTCGTCTCGATGAACTGCCGCAGCAGCGTCGACGTCGTCCCGTGCGTGTAGGGGAAGTAGACGACCCGGGCGCCGACGGCGGCCATGCTCGCCTCCAGCACGGCGCCCTTCGGGGTTCCGCGCCAGTCGTCGCCCTTGAACAGGACGTCGAAGTGCAGGCGCTGCCACATGGGCATCTTGTCGCTCGTGCAGTCGTCGACGACGACCCGGTCCACGAGGCTCAGGCTCTCGAGGATCTCCAGCCGTTCGACCAGCGGGATCACGGGGCGGCGGCCCTTGGTGGCGGCCAGCACCTCGTCGGTCACGGCGCCCACGACGAGTTCGTCGCAGGACTGCCGGGCCCGCCGCAGGATGTTCAGGTGCCCGACGTGGAACAGGTCCCACGCGCCCGGGACGTACCCGGTCGTGGGGCGCGAGCCGGGTTCCCCCGCGGGGGTCCGCAGGTCGAGGGTGCGGCCGGGACCGGCGCTCACGACGGGGTCCCGTCGAGTGCGGCGACCTGCCGGTACCAGGCGACCATCGAGGCGGCGGTGACGAGGGTGAAACCGATCGCCAGCGCCCCGTAGACCCAGCCGAAGACGGCCGGCAGACCCGACAGGGCCGCCACCACGCACAGCACGCCGTAGTCGACGGGGACCGAGGCGAGGGAGCGGAGCGTGGAGTGCTGCCGCGCCTCGCCGACGGCGACCGTCGCCTGGCCGTCGCGCGTCCCGGCGCGCCGGCGCAGGTGGTCGTTGAGGACGATCGTGAAGAACCAGGTGCAGGAGACCGCGCTGAAGAGCAGCGGCAGCAGGAGCCACGCCTCCGGCCGGGGGTCCCAGCCGCGGTAGGCCGCGACGAGCACGGCGAGGTGGACGGTCGCGGTCTTCGCGGCGTCCACGACGTGGTCGAGCCACTCCCCGGCGCTGGACCCGCCCCCGCGCAGCCGCGCGAGCTGGCCGTCGGCGGCGTCGAGGGCGTACCCGAGCACGAGCAGGGCCGCGACGACGAGGCCGGTCCACCAGGCCGGGGGCAGCAGCGCGAGCGCGGCGATGCCCGCAGCGGTGCTCAGCCCGGAGAGGACGGTCACCTGGTTCGGGGCGAGGCCGAGGACGTGGGCGGCGGCCGCGAGCCGCCGGCCGAGGGGGCGGTTGACGAAGCGGGAGTAGGCGGGTGCGCCCTGGGCGCTCTTCTGGGCCCCGGACAGCCGGCGCACGGCGTCGGCGTAGCGCGGTCGGCCCGCGAGCGTGGGGACGTCCGTCCCCTGGTGCCGGGAGTCCTCCCGGGTCGTCCCTCCGGCGTTCACGTGCGGCCCCCCCCGGGTCCTCGTGGTGCGTGTGGTCCAGACTGCCATGCTGGTCACGCTGCGTGTACGAATTGCTAGACATCGTGGTGACGGTGCGTTCCCACGGGTGAGATGGTTACCGATCGACGAACTGCGGAGAGAGACGGACGGTACACGTTGTGCAGTCGGCAGGGGAGTCCGCGGACGTCACGAAACGCGATCCTGGTGCAGCGCACGGTGACCGACGGTCCGGCGGCGTGTCGCGGACGGTCGTCGCCGTCCTGACGTACCGCCGGCCCGGGGACCTCGCCGAGCTGTTGCCCCGGCTGCGCGCGCAGGCCGCCGCCGCGCACCCGCCGGCCGACGTCCTCGTCGTCGACAACGACCCCGCCGCCTCCGCGCGCGAGCTCGTCGAGCAGGCCGCCGCCACCCCGGGCGCACCCGTCCGGCACGTCCACGAACCACGCCCCGGCATCGCGGCCGCCCGCAACCGGGCCCTGGCGGAGGCCGACGTCCCCGGTGTCCCGGGTGTCCCGCCCGCCGACCTCCTCGTCTTCCTCGACGACGACGAGCGCCCGGCCGACGGGTGGCTCGACGCACTGCTCGCCGAGCACCGGCGCAACGCCCCGTCCGGCCACCTCGCCGGGGTCGTGGGCCCGGTCGTCTCCACCTTCGAAGGCCCCCTCGACCCGTGGATCGCGGCGGGCGGCTTCTTCGCCCGGCGCCGGCTGCCGACGGGCACCGTCGTGGAGGTCGCCGCGACGAACAACCTCCTGCTGGACCTGCGGGTCCTGCGCGGTGCCGAGGTCGACCTGCCGACGGCCTTCGACGAGCGGTTCGGCCTCAGCGGCGGGTCCGACACCCTCTTCACGCGCTCGCTCACCGCGGCCGGTCTGCGGCTCGTCTGGTGCGACGAGGCGCTCGTCACCGACGTCGTCCCGGCGGCGCGGGCCACCCGGGAGTGGGTGCTGCGCAGGGCGTTGCGCAGCGGGAACAGCTGGTCGCGGACGTCGCTGGCGCTTCCCGGACGCCCCGCGCGGCGGTGGGCGCTGCGCGCCCGGCTGAGCCTGGCCGGGGTCCTGCGCGCCGGGGCCGGTGGGGCCGGGGTCGCGGCGGGGACGGTGCTGCGCCGGCCCCGCTGGCACGCCCGCGGGGCCAAGGCCGCGGCCCGCGGGATCGGGATGGCGGGCGGAGCCTTCGGGTGGACGTACGCCGAGTACGCCCGGGGCGGGGTCACCGCAGCGCCGCGCACGCCTCCCACGACGGCAGGGTCCCCGCCCTGAGCGCCTCCTGCAGGGAGGGGGCGGCGCGGTCCTTGTCCGACAGCCGCAGCTCCAGCGGCGCGCCGTCGCGCCCGGTGGTGGGCCAGACCAGGGCGAGGTCGGGGTCGAAGGGGTCCACGCCGTGCTCGCGGCCGGGGGCGTACCCCGTGGAGCACAGGTAGACGACGGTCGAGGCCTCGGCGAGGGCGAGGAACGCGTGCCCGACCCCCTCGGGCAGGAAGACGGCGCGGCGGTCGACGTCGTCGAGCAGGACGGAGGCCGAGCGGCCGAAGGCGGGGGAGCCGACCCGCAGGTCGACGACGACGTCGAGGACCGCCCCGCTCGGGCAGAAGACGTGCTTGGCCTGCCCCGGTGGCACGTCCGCGTAGTGGACCCCCCGCAGCACGCCGGCCGCCGAGACCGAGCAGTTCGCCTGCGCGAGGGTCAGGTCGCGCCCGGTCGCGGCCCGCAGGTCCTCGGCGCGGAACCACTCCAGGAAGGTCCCCCGGTCGTCGTCGTGCTGCGTCGGGCTGAGGACGAGGGCGCCCGGGACGGCCAGTTCTTCCACGTGCACGCTGTGACTCCTCGGTTCCGCAGAGTTCCTCCCGGTCAGCAAGAGCTGCACCGGGTCAGATGACGCTCAGTATGCTGGGCGGTGCACAGGACTCTAGAAATTCGTCACAGGGGGTAGCGCATGCGCTGGGTGGTGACCGGGGCGGGCGGCCTGCTGGCCCCCGACGTCGTGCGGGCCGTGCGCCGCGCCGACCCCACCGCCGAGGTCGTCCCCCTGCGCCGCGCCGACCTCGACGTGCTGGACGCCCCGCGCGCCCGCGAGGTCCTCGCCGGGGCCGACGTCGTCGTCAACTGCGCCGCCTGGACGGCCGTCGACCTCGCCGAGTCCGACGAGGCCGCGGCCCACGCCGTCAACGCCGACGGGGCCGGGACGCTGGCCCGGGCCACCGCCGCGGCCGGAGCGCGCCTCGTGCACCTGTCCACCGACTACGTCTTCGACGGGGGTTTCGACGGGGCGCTCGACGGGGGCCCGGAGGCCCGGCGCCCGTACCGCGTCGAGGACCCGACGGGGCCCGTGTCCGCGTACGGGCGCAGCAAGCTCGCGGGGGAGGAGGCCGTCCGGGCCGAGGGCGGTGACGCGCTCGTCGTCCGGACCGCCTGGCTGTACGGCGCGGCCGGCGGCTGCTTCCCCCGGACCGTCCTGCGGCTGGCGCGCGAACGCGGCGCGCTGTCCGGCGTCGACGACCAGTGGGGGGCGCCCACGTGGACCGCCGACGTCGCCCGGGTCGTCGTGGACCTCGTGGCCGCCCGGGCCCCGGCCGGGACGTACCACGCGACCGCGGCCGGCCGCACGACGTGGTGCGCGGTCGCCCGCGACGTGCTGGCGAGCGCGGGCCTGGCCGACGTCCCCGTGCGCGCGGTCACCAGTGCGGAGTTCCCGACCGCGGCCCGGCGGCCGGAGTTCTCCGTGCTCGACACCGACGGGTTGCGCCGCGTCGGCGTCGAACCCCCGGCGGACTGGAGGGCGCGGTGGGCGCTCGCCGCCCCCGAGGTCCTCGAGGCGGCGGGGGCGCCCGCGGCCGGCGCCCTCAGGTGAGGGGTCGGGGACGGTCCAGCAGGCCCAGGAGGTAGTCGCCATACCCGCTCTTGGACAGTTCCGCGGCGCGGGCGCGCAGGTCCGCGTCGTCGATCCACCCCTGCAGCCAGGCGACCTCCTCGGGGCACCCGATCTTCAGGCCCTGGCGCGACTCCAGCGTCCCGACGAAGTTGCTGGCGGCGAGCATCTGGTCGAACGTGCCCGTGTCGAGCCACGCGGTCCCGCGGGGCAGGACCTCGACGTGCAACCGCCCGCGGCGCAGGTACTCCAGGTGCACGTCGGTGATCTCGAGCTCACCGCGGGCCGAGGGACGCAGACCCCGGGCGATGCCGACGACGTCGGCGTCGTAGAAGTACAGCCCCGGGACGGCGTAGCTGCTGCGCGGTCGTGCGGGTTTCTCCTCCAACCCCACGACGCGCCCCGCGGCGTCGAACTCCACCGTCCCGTAGGCGCTGGGGTCGCGGACCTGGTAGGCGAAGATCGTCGCACCCTCGACGCCGGTGAACCGGGCGAGCTGCTGACCCAGTCCCGGGCCGTAGAACACGTTGTCCCCCAGCACGAGAGCGGCCTGGCCGCCGTCGAGGAACTCCTCCCCGATGAGGAACGCCTGGGCCAGACCGCCGGGTTCGGGCTGCTCGGCGTAGGACAGCTGCAGCCCGAACCGGGAACCGTCGCCGAGCAGCCGGCGGAACTGGGGTGCGTCCTGGGGGGTCGTGACGACGAGGATCTCGCGGATGCCGGCGAGCATGAGCGTCGTCAGCGGGTAGTAGACCATCGGCTTGTCGTAGACGGCGAGCAACTGCTTGCTCGTCGCCTGCGTGATGGGGTGCAGGCGCGTGCCCGAACCCCCGGCCAGGATGATCCCCCTCATGCGGCGTGATTGTGCCACTACGCTGGGTCGCATGAAGGTGCTCGTGACGGGTGGGGCGGGGTTCATCGGGAGCCACTACGTCCGGTCTGCGCTGTCCGCCGCGCCCGGCGCACCGGACGCCGCCGACCTCGCCGAACTCGTGGTGCTCGACAAGTTCACCTACGCCGGGAACCCCGCGAACCTCGACCCCGTCGCCGCCGACCCCCGGTTGCGGGTCGTGCGCGGGGACGTCGCCGACGCCTCCGTCGTCGACCCGCTCGTCGCCGCGGCCGACGTCGTCGTGCACTTCGCGGCCGAGACCCACGTCGACCGGTCCATCGCCGGCGGTGCGGACTTCGTGCGCACCAACGTCGCGGGGACGCAGGTCCTCCTCGAGGCCGCCGCCCGGCACGGGGTCGAGAAGTTCGTGCACGTCTCGACCGACGAGGTGTACGGCTCGATCCCGCGGGGTTCCTGGACGGAGGACAGCCCGCTGGAACCGAACTCCCCGTACTCCGCCTCCAAGGCCTCCGCGGACCTGCTCGTGCGCGCCTACGGCCGCACCCACGGGGTCCCGGTCTGCACGACCCGCTGCTCGAACAACTACGGTCCCTACCAGTACCCGGAGAAGGTCGTGCCGCTGTTCGTCACGAACCTGCTCCAGGGCGGGTCGGTGCCGTTGTACGGGGACGGGGCGAACGTGCGGGACTGGCTGCACGTCGACGACCACTGCCGCGGCATCGACCTCGTCGTCCGTTCGGGACGGCCGGGGGAGGTCTACAACATCGGCGGCGGCACCGAGCTGACGAACGCCGAACTCACCGCGCGGGTCCTCGACGCGCTCGGCGCCGACTGGAGCCGCGTGCGGCACGTGCCGGACCGCAAGGGCCACGACCTGCGGTACTCGGTGGACTGCCGCAAGATCCGCGACGAGCTCGGCTACGCCCCGGTCCACGACTTCACCACGGGGCTGGCCGACACCGTCCGCTGGTACCGCGACCGCGCGGACTGGTGGGAGCCGCTGCTCGCGGCCTGACCCCGCCCCCGAGCTCCGTCCACGGGCGTCCGTCTGCTGCTCCGCAGGAATGACCCGGTGGCGGAACGTCCTACGTGCTCGGCGGGATGACCTCCACTGGCGCTGTCGTATCCGGACGACCCGAACAGCCCTGCCGGGTGCCGTCGCGTTCGTCGCGTGGTCGTGCTTCGTCACCGACCCACTGCCGTCAGGGTCGTGGTCGGTCTGGTCCTGCTCCTGGCCCCGGGCGCTTCCGTGGCCGGGTGCCTGCACGACCGTGGCGACCGACCGAGCCTCGTCGCGGGGCTGGTCGCCGCCGCGGCTGAGGACGTCCCCCGCAACTTTCGTGCAGCTGCGGACCCACTGCGCCCTTCTGTCGATGCCGGTCCCGGTGGAGGACCTCCTCCCCACCGTCGTACCTGCCGTCCCAGCTGGCGTCCCACTCCTCGTCGTGCCCGTGGTGACCCTCGCCGCCGAGGCCCCCTCGCCCCGTCATCGGTGCGTCTGCCGCGCACCCGCTCAGGGTCCTTCGTTGACCCGTGCCGCGGTGTTCCGGGTGTCGGTCTCTCAGGTCCTCACCTACGCTCGGCGTCCGAGCGGACAGCTCGAGCACAGCACACCCACAGCGAAGGAGCTCCTGGTGTCGCCACTCGCCGCGCCGGCCGTCCTGGACCGGCAGCGCACCGTCGCCCCACCCGGTTTCAACCGGTGGCTCGTCCCACCGGCCGCCCTCGCGGTCCACCTCTGCATCGGTCAGGTGTACGCGACGAGCGTCTACAAGACGGCCCTCGTCAGCCACTTCGACGTGAGCCAGACGCAGATCGGTCTGGTGTTCTCGATCGCCATCGTCATGCTCGGCCTGTCCGCGGCCGTCTGCGGGACGTGGGTCGACCGCAGCGGTCCGCGCAAGGCCATGGCGGCGTCCGCGGCTTGCTGGGGCACGGGTTTCCTCGTGGGGGCGCTCGGCATCGCGGCCGGCCAGTTGTGGCTGCTCTACCTCGGCTACGGGGTCATCGGCGGCATCGGCCTGGGCATCGGGTACATCTCGCCCGTCTCCACGCTCATCAAGTGGTTCCCCGACCGGCCCGGTCTCGCCACGGGCATGGCCATCATGGGTTTCGGCGGCGGCGCCCTCATCGCCAGCCCGCTCTCCACGCGACTGCTCTCGCTGTACGACCCGTCCTACGACTCCACCGTCACCGGCAGCGCACCGGCGGGGTCGGCCGTGGCCCTGCTGTTCCTCACCTTCGCCGTCGTGCACGCGCTCTTCATGAGCTACGGCGCGGCGACGATCCGGGTCCCCGCACCCGACTGGACCCCGGAGGGTTTCGACCCGGCGTCGGTCCGCAGCAAGGCCCTGGTGACGACCGCGAGCGTCTCGGCGCGCAACGCGGTGCGCACCCCGCAGTTCTGGCTGCTGTGGGTCGTCCTGTTCTGCAACGTGACCGCGGGCATCGGGATCCTGGAACAGGCCTCGCCGATGATCCAGGACTTCTTCCGGTCCGCCGGTGGCGCCTCCACCGTCTCGGTCGCCGCGGCCGGGGGTTTCGTGGGGCTGCTGTCGATGGCCAACATGGCCGGGCGGTTCGTCTGGTCCTCGACGTCGGACGTCATCGGGCGCAAGCCGGTGTACATGGGCTACCTCGGCGTGGGGCTCGTCGCGTACTTCCTGCTCGCGACGTTCGGCCAGACCAGCACGGCGTTGTTCGTCCTGTTCGCCGTCGTCATCCTCTCGTTCTACGGCGGGGGTTTCGCGACCGTCCCGGCCTACCTGCGGGACCTGTTCGGGACGTTCCAGGTGGGTGCGGTCCACGGCCGGCTGCTCACGGCGTGGTCGGCGGCCGGGGTGGCCGGGCCGCTCATCGTCAACGGTTTCCTCGACGCCCAGGGCGATCCCGGCAGCCTGACCGCGAGCGCCTACCGGCCCGCGCTGCTGACGATGGTCGCCGTGCTGGCGGTGGGTTTCGTCGCCAACCTGCTCGTCCGCCCGGTGGCGGAGAGGTTCCACGAACCCTCCGAACGGTCCGCGACGAGTGAGCGGGGGACCCGGTGAACGCGCGGGGCCGGGTGGTCGCCGGCTGGGCGCTCGTCGGGATCCCCCTGGCCTACGGCGTCGTCGAGACGCTCGTGCGCGCCTCGCGCCTGTTCACCGGCTGACCGGGCGGCTGACCGGGGCGGCCCGGGCCCCCGTCACCGCGAGGAGGTCGGCGGGGGCCAGTTCCACCTGCAGCCCCCGCCGGCCCGCGCTGACGAGGACCGTCGCGAAACCCTCCGCGGAGGTGTCGACGAACGTCGGCAGGGCGGTGCGCTGACCGATCGGGCTGATGCCGCCCACGACGTACCCGCTGCTGCGCTGGGCCCTGGCGGGATCGGCCATGGCGGCCTTCTTCCCGCCGGCGGCCGCGGCGAGGGCCTTGAGGTCGAGCATCCCGGCGACGGGGACGACGGCGCAGACGAGGTGCCCGTCGACGTCGGCCAGGAGCGTCTTGAACACGCGGTGCCCGTCCACGTCCACCCCCGCCTCGCGCAGGGCCCGCACGGCGTCGTCGCCGAAGCCGTCGCCCGCGTGTGCGCCCGTCGCGTACGGGTGCGCCGTGTGCGCGACTGCGCGCTCGGCCAGCAGCTTCAGCGCCGGGGTCCCGGCGTCGGCCCGCTTGCCCACGGTGCTCCGCCCCTCAGTTGGAGTTGACCGGCCAGACGGGCAGTTCCGTCGCCGGCACCGCCCCGAACGTGCCGATGAGGGCGATCTCCCGTCGCAGCACCTCGAGCTCGGCCTGCAGGCGGCTGACGGTGTCCGGCGCCTCCAGCAACCGCTGCCGCTGGTCGAGGTCGAGGACCGCCGCGGCGGCCACGAGGTAGGACAGCACCCGCGGGTCGTCCGGCGCCCCGGCCCCGCCGATGTCGAGGACCTCGCGGTACTCGTCGAACGTGCGGCTCACGGCGTCGGCCAGCACCGTGAGGCGGCCGTCGCTGTCGTCGTCCTCGACGTCGTCGTCGCCGAACGGCTCCACGAGGCCCGTGAGGTAGGGGGTCCCGGCGGACTCGTCGATCCCGACGAGGCGGAAGCGGCTCGCGCCCACCGTCACGATCTCGTAGCGACCGTCGTCGGTCTCGGTCACCTCGCGCACCAGGGCGACGCAGCCGACGGTGTGCAGGGCCTGCAGGTTGCCCGTGCCGACCTCGTGCCCGGCCCGGATGGCGACGACGCCGAAGCCCCGCACCTGCATCTCCTCGGGGTCCCCGGAACCGTCGGCGCCGCCTCCCTCCAGCCCGGTCTCCAGCCCGGCCGTGTCCGGCAGGTCGCCGACGAGGTCCTGCACGAGCAGCCGGTACCGGGGTTCGAACACGTTGAGCGGCAGGACCAGTCCTGGGAACAGGACACTGCCCAGGGGGAACAGCGGGAGGCGTTGCGGCACGCGGGCCACCCTAGGACCTCCGGCTCGTAGACTCCTGCCCCGTGAGCACCCCCGCCCCGCTCCTGCGCCGCATCGACCTGCGCGGGCAGGTCCTCGACGCCATGGCGCTGCGCGCGGTGGTCCCGCGCGCCGACGTCGACGTCGCGGCCGCCCTCGCCGCCGTCGCCCCGATCTGCGAGGACGTCCGCGCCCGCGGCGTCCCCGCCCTGCTCGAGCTGACCGCACGCTTCGACGGCGTCCACGCCGACGACGTCCGCGTTCCCGCGCACGCGCTCACCGACGCCCTCGCCGCCCTCGACCCCGACGTCCGCGCCGGGCTCGAGGAGTCGATCCGGCGGGCCCGCCTCGTGGCCACCGACCAGCTCCGCGGCACCACGACGACGGAGGTCGTCCCGGGCGGCCGCGTGTCCGAGCGCTGGGTGCCCGTCGGGCGCGTCGGGCTGTACGTGCCGGGCGGCCGGGCGGTCTACCCCTCCAGCGTCGTCATGAACGTGGTGCCGGCCCAGGTCGCCGGTGTCGGGTCGATCGCGGTGACCACCCCGGCGCAGAAGGAGTTCGGCGGCTCGGGCCACCCGACGATCCTCGCCGCGTGCGCGCTGCTGGGCGTCGAGGAGGTGTACGCCGTGGGCGGGGCGCAGGCCATCGCGATGTTCGCCTACGGCGCCCGCGACGCCGACGGCGCGGTCGTCGTCGAACCGGTCGACGTCGTCACCGGCCCGGGCAACATCTACGTCGCCTCGGCCAAGCGGTACGTCCAGGGCACCGTCGGCATCGACTCCGAGGCCGGCCCGACCGAGATCGCGGTCCTCGCCGACGCCACGGCGGACGCGGTCCACGTCGCCGCCGACCTCATCAGCCAGGCCGAGCACGACCCGATGGCCGCCGCCGTCCTCGTCACCGACTCGCCCGAGCTCGCCGACGCCGTCGACGCGGTCCTGGGCGACCGGGTCGCGGCCACCAAGCACGCCGGGCGCATCGAGGAGGCACTGCGCGGCCCGCAGTCCGCGATCGTGCTCGTCGACGACGTCGACGCCGGCCTGGCCGTCGTGGACGCCTACGCCGCCGAGCACCTGGAGGTGCAGACCGCGGACGCCGCCGCCGTCGCGGCCCGGGTGCGCAACGCCGGCGCCGTCTTCGTCGGCCCGCACACCCCGGTGTCCCTCGGCGACTACTGCGCGGGCTCCAACCACGTCCTGCCCACGGGCGGTACGGCTTCCTTCTCCGGCGGCCTCAGCGTGCAGACGTTCCTACGCGGCATCCACGTCGTGGAGTACGACGAGCGCGCGCTGCGCGAGGTCGCCCCCCACGTCGTGGCGCTGGCGCAGTCCGAGGACCTTCCCGCCCACGGCGAGGCCGTGTCCGCCCGCTTCGAGGGGACCGCCCCGTGACCGACGAGACCCCCGACGTGCCCGAGTTCGACTTCGACGCCGAGTTCGCCAAGGCCTTCGGCCCCAAGAAGCCCGTCCGCTCGGTGATCGTCGCGGGCGTCGCGCAGGCCCGGGCGCTCGCCGACCTGCTGCCGGCCCACGACGTGCACGCGCACGTCGTGGCGGTCAAGGGCATCGGCACCGTCCTCGTCGCCCACGACCCGGCGACGGGGGAGCAGGACGTGCAGACCCTGTCCGCCGCCGTCCCGCAGGCCGAGTTCGTCCTCTTCACCGTCGGCGAGGAGTCCATCGAGGGCCAGACCTGGGCCGGCGGCACCCGCGGCGAGGACCCGAAGCCGGGGCTGCTGCTGTCGGTGTGGCCCGACCTCGTCCAGGACCTCGTCCTCGGCAAGGCCGACCCCGCCGAGCACGCCGTCGGACCCGAGGAGCCCCGCAAGGGCGCGTTCTGGAAGCGCCTGCGCGGCCGCGACGACGACCCCGCCTGATCCGCCCCGCCCCTCACCCTCCGTCACCGCGGTGCGGGTCGGGGGGTGGGTCGTTGACGCTACGAGCCGGACCTATCGGCCCGATGCGTCAACGACCCCGCCCCGCCCGCCCCGCGACGTGACGCAGGGTGAGGGCGAGGATCAGACGTCGAAGCGCGCCGCGGCCCGCATCTTGTTCGTCACGTCGAGCGCGGCGACCTTGTAGGCCTCCGACAGCGTCGGGTAGTTGAACACCGTGTCGACGAGGTGGTCGACGGTCCCGCCGCACGTCATGACGGCCTGCCCGACGTGCACGAGCTCGGTCGCCGACGTCCCGACGACGTGGACGCCGAGCAGCTTGCGGTCCTCGGTCGAGACGAGCAGCTTGAGCTTGCCGTGCGAGTCGCCGACGATCGCGCCGCGGGCGAGCTCGCGGTAGCGGGCGACCCCGACCTCGTACGGGACGGCGGCGCGGGTCAGCTCGTCCTCGGTGTGACCGCAGTAGCTGATCTCGGGGATCGAGTAGATGCCGATGGGCTGCAGCTCGATGAGCGAGTTCACCTGCTCGCCGAACGCGTGGTACGCCGCGAGGCGACCCTGCTCCATCGACGTCGAGGCCAGCGCCGGGAAGCCGATGACGTCGCCGACGGCGTAGATGTGCTCGACCTCGGTGCGGAACTGCTTGTCCACGACGAGGCGGCCGCGCTTGTCGGCCTCGAGGCCGGCGGCGGCCAGGTCGAGGCTGTCCGTGGCGCCCTGGCGGCCCGCGGAGTACAGGACGGTGTCGGCGGGGATCCGCTTGCCGGACGCCAGCGTCGTGACGGTGCCCTGCTCGTCGGCCTGCACCTTGACGACCGACTCGCCGAGGCGGAACGCCACGCGCAGGTCGCGCAGCTCGAACTTCAGGGCCTCGACGATCTCGGAGTCGCAGAAGTCGAGGAAGTTCGGCCGCGACTCCACGACGGTGACCTTGGTGCCGAGCGCGGCGAACATCGACGCGTACTCGATGCCGATGACGCCCGCGCCGACGACGACGAGGGTCTGCGGGATCTCGGCGAGCTGCAGCACGCCGTCGGAGTCCACGACCCGGCCCGAGCCGAAGTCGACGTCGGCGGGGCGGGCGGGACGGGTGCCCACGGCGATGACGAACTTGTCCGCCGTCAGGTGCCGGGCGGGGACGCCGGGGGCCTCGACGACGACGCTGTTCGGACCGGTGAAGCGCGCCATGCCGTCGTAGAGGTCGACGCGGTTGCGCGAGAGCTGGTCGCGGACGACCTCGGCCTCACGGCGCACGACGTGGGTGGTGCGGGCCGACAGGTCGGCCATGGTGATGTCCTGCTTGACGCGGAAGTTCGCGCCGTAGACGTCGCGCACGCTCATGCCCGTGAGGTGCACGACGGCCTCGCGCAGCGTCTTGGACGGGATCGTGCCCGTGTTGACGCAGACGCCGCCCATCATCGAGCCGCCGTCCACGAGGGCCGCGTTCTTGCCGAGCTTGGCCGCCGCGATGGCCGCCTTCTGGCCGCCGGGGCCGGAACCGAGGACCAGGAGGTCGTAGTGGTCGCGCATACCGGACATCTTCGGCACCCGGACGGCGGATCTGCAGCCGTGTCACATGAACGTCACACGACGGTCCGTGAGGGGGACGGGACGGGGCGTCCTGCGAACGTTCCCAGATCGGAGCGGCCCAGACCTTCCGCACCCGCACCCGGATGTCCTAGCGTGAAGCCACGTCACGACCCGATGAAGCGTCCGGAGGAACACCCCTCGTGCCTGTCGCGAACCCACCCCTGAACGTCGCCGTGCTCGGGTGCTGGCACGTCCACGCCAAGGACTACGCCCGCTCCGCAGCAGCCCACCCCGACACCACCCTCGTCGCCGCCTACGACCCCGACCCGTCGCTGGGCCGGCCGCTGGCGGAGGACTTCGGTGTCGAGCTCACCGACGACCTCGACGCGTTGCTGGCGCGCGAGGACGTCCACGGCGTCACCGTCACCACCGAGACGACGGCGCACACCGACGTCATCTCCCGCGCCCTGGCCGCCGGCAAGCACGTCTTCACCGAGAAGCTGCTCGCCCCGACCGTCGAGGAGTCCGAGCGCCTCGTCGCCCAGGCCGCGGACGCGGGGCTCGCCCTCGTCGTCTCCCTGCCGCGGCTCTACGCCGGCTACACCCTCGCCGTGCGCGACCTGCTGGACTCCGGGGAGCTCGGGACCCTCACCTACGGCCGTGTCCGGTTGTCCCACGACGGGGCGGTGCACGGCGGCGACGGGACGGGGGGCTGGCTGCCCGACCGGTTCTTCGACCCCGGACCGGCCGTCGGCGGCGCGCTGACGGACCTCGGCTGCCACCCCGTCTACCTGACGCAGCTCTTCCTCGGCGCCGACCCGCAGACGGTCCGCGCGGTCTACGCCAACGCCACCCCCCGCGACGTCGAGGACCACGCCGTCGTGACCGTGGGCTACTCCGACGGCCGGATCGGCGTCGTCGAGGCCGGTTTCGTCAGCAACGACGCCTTCACCATCGACGTCCACGGCACCGAGGGGTCGGTGCACTACACCGACTCCGGCAAGCGCCTGTGGCGCCGTTACCCCGACGGCCGCACCGAGGACCTCACCGTCCCCGACGACGCCCCCGACGCGTTCGCGCAGTGGGTGCAGCACGCCGCCGCCGGGACCCAGGCGAGCGAGAACCTCCAGCGCGCCGTCGACCTCACCCGCCTCGTCGTGCGGGCCAACCACGCAGCAGGGACGAAGGAGTGAACGAGAGCATGGCGAAGAACGTCGAGGGAACCGTCAAGGTCGGGCTCATCGGCGGGGGCGGGATCACCCGCGCCCACGTCAAGGGGTACCGCGAGCACGCCGCGAAGATCGGGGTCACCGCGGTGGCCGACGTCGTCGAGGAGGCGGCGAACACCCGCGCCGAGGAACTCGGTGCGCAGGCGTTCACCGACTACCGCGAGATGCTGGCGACGGCGGACATCGACGCCGTCGACATCTGCCTGCCGCACCACCTGCACGCCGACGCCATCGTCGCCGCGGCCGAAGCCGGCAAGCACGTCCTGTGCGAGAAGCCGTTGTGCCTCACCGCGGACGAGGCC
The DNA here is from genome assembly GCF_040796495.1 of Kineococcus endophyticus. NCBI lineage: Bacteria > Bacillati > Actinomycetota > Actinomycetes > Kineosporiales > Kineosporiaceae > Kineococcus > Kineococcus endophyticus. Next base: position 443,964 of record NZ_JBFNQN010000001.1, read on the forward strand.
GCCCGGGTCGCCGCGGCGGTCCGCTCCTCCGGCGTCACCCTCATGTGCGCGCACAACCAGCTGTTCTTCCCCTCGGTCGCCAAGGCGAAGGAACTCCTGGACTCCGGGATCCTCGGGACCGTCTACGAGGTGCGGACGACGGACAGCTTCCACAACGACTTCGACCCCTCGAACATGGGCTGGCGCGCCTCGGCCAAGACGAGCGGCGGCGGCGAGCTCATCGACACGGGCTACCACCCGACGTACCTGCTGCTGCACCTCGCGGACGCCCAGCCCACGGAGGCGACCGCGTTCCTCTCGACGCACCGCCTGAAGTTCATGGAGGGCGAGGACTCCGCGCAGGTGCTCGTCCGGTTCGAGAACGGTGTCGTGGGCCAGATGGTGACGAGCTGGGCCTACGACCCGGCCCCGGGCACCGAGAAGTTCTCCGTGGTGGGCGAGCTCGGATCGCTCACGGGCACCGCGAACTCCGTCACCTACCGGCTGCGGACGGGGGAGGAGGAGACGTTCCAGTTCGAGGACGTCGACTCCTTCGTCGAGGAGATCGGCGCCTTCGCCGACTGCCTGCGCGAGGGCACCCGCCCGATCCACACCGAGACCGAGGGCATCGCCGTCCGCGGCGTCCTGCTCGCGGCCTACGAGGGCGCGCGCACCGGGACGATCGCCAAGGTCCTCTCCGTCTGACCCGCGCACCCGGACCGCCCGTCCCGCCCTCCCGGGTGGGACGGGCGGTGCTGCGCGTCTGGGACACTGCTGCCGTGACCGAGACGACCACGCTGGCCGACCTGCCGCTGCGCGAGGACCTGCGGGACGAGCACCCGTACGGGGCCCCCCAGCTGCACGTGCCGGTGGTCCTCAACGTCAACGAGAACCCCTACCCGGTCGCGCCCGAGGTGGTCGCCGACATCGCGGCCGCCGTCGCGCAGGCGGCCGTGGGCCTCAACCGCTACCCCGACCGCGAGTTCCTCGACCTGCGCGCCGACCTCGCGGCGTTCTTGCGCACCGAGTCCGGGGCCGAGCTCGCGCCCGAGCAGGTGTGGGCGGCCAACGGGTCCAACGAGGTCATGCTCCACGTGCTGCAGGCCTTCGGCGGCCCCGGCCGCACCGCGCTGAGCTTCGCCCCCACGTACTCGATGTACCCCGAGTACGCGCGCGACACCCTCACGACGTGGGTCACGGGCCGGCGCGAGGAGGACTTCACGGTCGACGTCGACCACGCCCGCGAGCAGGTCCGCCGCTACCGCCCCTCCGTCGTCCTGCTGACGAGCCCCAACAACCCGACGGGGACGGCCCTGCCGCTGGCCACCGTCGAGGCCGTGCTGGAGGAGGTCTCCGCCGTCGGCGGCATCGTCGTCGTCGACGAGGCGTACGGGGAGTTCCGCCGGGCCGGCGTCCCCAGCGCCCTGGAACTCCTCCCGCGGCACGGCAACCTCGCGGTCAGCCGCACCATGAGCAAGGCGTTCTCGCTGGCGGGTGCCCGCGTCGGGTACCTGGCGGCCTCGCGCGCGTTCGTCGACGCCCTGCGGATCGTCCGCCTCCCGTACCACCTGTCGGCCGTCACCCAGGCCACGGCACGGGCCGCGCTGAAGCACTCCGCGGCCCTGCTCTCCACGGTGGACGAACTCCGCACCCGTCGCGACGAGACCGTCGTGTGGTTGCGCGACAACGGGTTCGACGTCGCCCAGTCCGACGCGAACTTCGTCCTGTTCGGCCGGTTCACCGACCGGCACGGCGTCTGGCAGGGGTTGCTCGACCGGGGCGTCCTCATCCGCGAGACCGGCCCGGCCGGCTGGTTGCGCGTGAGCATCGGCACGGCCGACGAGATGCAGCAGTTCCGAACCGCACTCCAGGAAGTGGTGGCAACCCAGTGAGCCGCACCGCGCGCATCGAGCGCAGCACCAGCGAGTCCTCCGTCCTCGTCGAACTCGACCTCGACGGCTCGGGGCGCACGCAGATCGACACGACCGTGCCGTTCTACGACCACATGCTGACGGCGCTCGGCAAGCACTCGCTCATGGACCTGACGGTCCGGGCGAGCGGTGACACCCACATCGACGTGCACCACACCGTCGAGGACACCGCGATCGTCCTGGGCCAGGCGTTCCGCCAGGCGCTCGGCGACAAGTCCGGCATCCGCCGCTTCGCCGACGCCACCGTCCCGCTCGACGAGGCCCTCGCGCACGCCGTCGTCGACGTCTCCGGCCGCCCCTACTGCGTCCACGAGGGGGAGCCGGCCGGCCAGGAGTTCCACCTCATCGGCGGGCACTTCACCGGCTCGCTGACCCGGCACGTCCTGGAGAGCTTCGCCTTCCACGCCCAGATCTGCCTGCACGTGCGCGTGCTCGCCGGCCGGGACCCGCACCACGTCGTGGAGGCGCAGTTCAAGGCGCTGGCCCGCGCGCTGCGCTACGCCGTCGAACCCGACCCGCGCGTCGTCGGCATCCCCTCCACCAAGGGTGCGCTGTGACGTCCGTCGTCGTCCTCGACTACGGCTTCGGCAACGTCCGCTCCGCCGTCCGCGCCCTCGAACGGGTCGGCGCGTCGGTCGAGCTGACGTCGGACCGGAAGGCGGCCCTCGAGGCCGACGGGCTCCTCGTCCCCGGCGTCGGTGCGTTCGCGGCCGTCAACGCCGGGCTCAAGGCCATCGGCGGTGACTCGATCGTCGACCGGCGCCTCGCCGGGGGCCGTCCCGTGCTCGGGATCTGCGTCGGGCTGCAGGTGATGTTCGAGACGTCCACCGAACCCGGCGACGGCCTGCCCGACGGCTTGGCCCAGTGGCCCGGCACCGTCGAGCGCCTCCCCGCCGACGTCGTCCCGCACATGGGCTGGTCGACCGTCGAGCCGCCCGCCGGCTCCCGCCTCTTCGCCGGCGTGGAGGACGAGCGCTTCTACTTCGTGCACTCCTACGCCGTGCAGCGCTTCGAGATGCTCGACACCACCGACGGCCGCGTCCCGCTGCCCCAGATCACGTGGGCCGAGCACGGGACGCGCTTCGTCGCGGCCGTCGAGAACGGCGCGCTGTCCGCGACGCAGTTCCACCCGGAGAAGTCCGGCGACGCCGGCGCCCAGCTCCTGCGGAACTGGGTCGACTCCCTCACCTGACCGCCTGCGCAGCAACGACTCGCGCGGGACACCCACGGGGACACCCACCGGTGTCACCACGTGGGTGAGCCCGTGGGTGTCCCGACCGCGTCGTCCCGACGACGCTCCCGGGACACCCACACCTGACTCCACGCCTGTCCTCACGCCCGGTCCCACACCCGTCCTCACGCCCGTCCCCACACCCGGTCCCACGTGGGACCGGCCGTGGGACCGGCTCGGGCGTCGTCCCCACCCCCGCCGCGCCGTCCCCACACCCGGTCCGACACGGGACCGGCCGTAAGACCGGCTGTGAACCGGCTGTCGGACCTGACCCACCCGCTCCCCGCCGCCCCGCCGCACCCCCCGACCCCTCGTAGACTCGCCCCCCGTGACCAGCGAGAACACCGCCACCGCCGCCCGCCGGCTCGAACTCCTCCCCGCCGTCGACGTCGCCGACGGCCAGGCCGTCCGCCTCGTGCAGGGCGAGGCCGGCAGCGAGACCTTCTACGGCGCCCCGCTGGAGGCGGCCCTCGCCTGGCAGGAGGCGGGCGCGGAGTGGGTCCACCTGGTAGACCTCGACGCCGCCTTCGGCCGCGGCTCGAACCGCGAGCTCCTGGCCGAGGTCGTCGGCCGCCTCGACGTCGCCGTGGAGCTGTCCGGCGGGATCCGGGACGACGCCTCCCTCGAGGCGGCCCTGGCCACGGGCTGCCGCCGCGTCAACCTCGGCACCGCCGCCCTGGAGGACCCGGACTGGACGCGGTCGGCCATCGCCCGGCACGGCGACCGCATCGCCGTCGGCCTCGACGTGCGCGGCACGACGCTGGCGGCGCGCGGCTGGACGCGCGAGGGCGGGGACCTGTGGGAGGTGCTGGCGCGCCTGGACGCCGACGGCTGCTCCCGCTACGTCGTCACCGACGTCACCAAGGACGGCACCCTGCGCGGTCCGAACGTCGACCTGCTCCGCGAGGTCTGCGCCCGGACGAAGGCCCCCGTCGTGGCCTCGGGCGGCATCTCCAGCCTCGACGACCTGCGCGTCCTGCGCGACCTCGTCGACACCGGCGTCGAGGGCGCCATCGTGGGCAAGGCCCTGTACGCCGGGAACTTCACCCTCCCGCAGGCCCTCGACGTGGCGGGCCGGCCCTGACCGCTCACGATCCCCGCACGACCGACTCCGCCGGGGTGCCGTGGGCGGGACGCACGTTGCAGCCCAACGCCTTCGCGGGCGACGACGGGTCGAGGTCCCCTGAGCTGGAACGGGCGCTGACCGCGTGGGACGCGGTCGGGGGCGACCTCGTCGCCCGCGTCCACGCCGAACGCGCCGTCGTCGGCGCTCTCGCGGGCAGCCGGGTGTTCGCCCCGGTCGTCGCCGAGCTGGGCGAGAGGGGGGACGACGGCGGTGACAAGAGCGCCGACATGGCGCTGGCGCTGCTGACCCAGCCCGACGGCCGCCGCGGGCTGCCGCTGTTCACGGACCTCGCGGCGCTGAGCACCTGGCGTCCGGACGCGCGTCCGGTGCCGGTGCCCGCGGAGCAGGCGGCGCTGTCGGGTGCTCAGGAGGAGTGCGACGTGCTCGTGCTCGACCCGGCCGGTCCCGTGCGCTTCGTCGTGCGCCGCAGCGCGTTCTGGGCCCTGGCCCGGGGGGAGGTGTGGATCCCCGCAGCCCTCGACGCGACGCTCGCGGCGGCCGTCGCCGACGCCGTCCGGGACCTGCCGGTCGTCCGCGGCACCCGGTGCGAACCGGGTCGGGGGGCCGAGCTGCGCGTCGTCCTCGGGGTGACCCCGGGCCTGGACCGCGAGGGGCTCGACGGCCTGCTGCGGGCGGTGGGGGAGCGGCTGGCCGCGGGCGTCGTCGCTGAACGCGCGGAGTCCCTGGAGTTCCAGGTGCTGCCGGCCTAGTGGTCTGAGGACGGCCCGGACCGCCCGGTGACGGTCCGGGCCGAGGATCAGTCCTGCTCGGCGGCCTCGGCGGCCACCGTCTCCTGACGCGCCTTGATGGTCGTGTACGCGCCGACGCCGGCGGCGGCCAGCGCCAGGACGGTCGTCCACCGCTTGTTGAAGACGTGGCCGGTGGCGGCGTCGAGGCTGTACTTCCCGGGACCACCGATGGCCAGGGCCACCGAGGCCAGGCCCAGGACGGCCGGGTACTCGAACCCGCCCGAGGTCACGAAGAAGCCGTTGGGCTTGTGCACGACGGACGCGGCCGCCATGGCCGCCGCGGCCGACGCGCCGCCGACGGGCGTCGCGAGCCCGAGCGCGAGCAGCGCGCCGCCGCCGGCCTCGGACGCGCCCGCGAGGACGGCGTTGCGCTTGCCGGGGCGGAAGCCCATGGCGTGCATGGCGCCGGCGGTGCCCTCGAGGCCGCCGCCGCCGAAGGCGCCGAAGAGCTTCTGCGCGCCGTGGGCCACGAGCGTGCCGCCGATGCCGAGGCGCAGGGCCAGCAGGCCCAGGTCGTTGTTCGCCACGAGGTGTCTCCTCCGATGCTTGCGGGTTCAAGGTCGGCGGCCATTCGACCACCTCGGCCCCGCGGCGGCCACGGGGGGTGGTTCGCCGGGGGAACCGGACTGCGTCGTGTCGCCACCGCCTGCCACAGTGCAGGACGTGTCCACCGCTCCACCCCGCCCGGGGTCCCGGGTCCTGCGCGCCTTCAGCCCCTACCGCGACGTCCTGGCCGTCCGCGGCGTCGTCGTCCTCGAGCTCGTCGGGTCCCTCGGGCGCGTCCCGGCGTTCATGGCGGGGATCGTCTGCATCCTCCACGTCGTCCAGCACCTCGGGATGGGCTACGGCGCAGCGGGACTCGTAGGTGCCGTGGCGACGATCGGGACGGCGGTCAGCTCGCCCTGGCGCGGGTGGGTCGTGGACCGGTACGGCCTGCGGCGCGCGCTCGTCCCCTCGATCGTGGCGCAGGCCGTCTGCTGGTCGGTCGCGCCGTTCGTGCCGTACGCCGGGCTGCTCGTCACGGCGTTCGTCGCCGGCGCCCTGGGCCCGCCCGTGTTCACCGTCGTGCGCCAGTCGCTGGCCGTCGTGGTCCCGGACGAGCGGCGCCGCACGGCGTTCTCCCTCGACGCGGTCCTCGTCGAGTTCTCCTACATGGTGGGCCCGGCGGCGGGGACGGCGGTGGCCCTGGCCTGGTCGACGACGGCCGCGATGCTCGTCGTGGGCGCGAGCCAGTGCCTCGCGGCGGTCGCCATGTTCGTCCTCGACCCGCCGTTGCGCAGCGACCCCGGCCCCGGCACCGAGCCCGTGGGGACGGCCCAGCGCCACGCCGTGTGGACGACGGCGCTGCTGCTGGCCATGGCGTGCGCGTTCACCGCCGACCTCGTGCTCTCGGCGACGGACCTCGCGGTGGTCGCCCAGCTGCGGGAGGAGGGGCAGGTCCGCTGGACCGGGCTCGTCCTGGCCGTGTGGGCCGCCGGGTCCGTCGTCGGCGGCCTCGTGCACGGAGTCCTGCCGCGGCCGGTGCCGCCGTGGCTGCTCGTCGTGTGCCTGGGGCTGGCCACGACCCCGCTGGCCCTGCTCAGCGGCCCCGTGGCCCTGGCCGCCGGCACGTTCGTCGCGGGGCTCTTCTGCGCGCCCGTCATCAGCGCGACCGTCGACCTCGTGGCGCACGGGGTCCACGAGGCCGTCCGGGGACGGGCGATGGGCTGGCACGCCGCGGCGACGACGGTGGGGGCCGCGCTCGGGTCGCCGCTGGCGGGCGCCGTCAGCGATGCCGCGGGCGTGGGCACCCCCTTCCTCGTCGTGGGGGCCGCGGGGGCCGTGGCCGGAGCGGCGACCGCCGTGGTCGCCGCCCGCGTCGACCTCAGACCACGCTTCCCGTGAGGCGCTCGCCGGGCCCCTTGCCCGGTTCGTCCGGCACGTCGGAGGCCTCGCGGAAGGCCAGCTGGAGCGAGCGCAGGCCGTCGCGCAGCGACCGGGCGTGCTGACCGCCGACGTCGGGGGCGGAGGTGACGACGAGCCCGGCCAGGGCCGTGATGAGGATGCGCGCCTCGGCGAGGTCGAGGTGGTCGGCCGCGTCGGGGCCGTCGGCCAGACCGCACTTGACCGCCGCCGCGCTCATGAGGTGGACGGCGGTGGTCGTGATGAGCTCGGCTGCCGGCACGTCGGCGATGTCGCGGGCGGCCAGCGCGCCCGGGTCCACCGGGTCCGCCTCGGGAGGGGTCTGTGACTGCATGCTGATACCCTTGCAGGCGACCGACCGGCACACGTCACCGGATCCCGCTCCAGCACCACGGCGGGGACCGGCGTCCACAGGGCCGGCACGTGAAGCGGAGGCCTCCTCCCACCTCGGTGCCCACGGCGCCGCAGGTCCTGGTCCGCGCTCCTCCCCGGAGGGGTGCAGCGGCGTCCTCCGTCGCGCTCGTCCGTGCGGACGGGCCGCGGTGGGTTCGTCGTCGGATCTGGTGGCCCCCGTTGCGCGTCCGAGCACGGGGGCCTTCCTCGTGTCCGGCGGCCCCACACGACGACGAAGGAGCAGCACATCAGCGAGCCCCGCATCAACGACCGCATCCGTGTTCCCGAGGTGCGGCTCGTGGGCCCCAACGGCGAACAGGTCGGCATCGTGCGCGTCGAGGACGCGCTGCGGCTGGCGGACGAAGCAGGCCTCGACCTGGTCGAGGTCGCTCCGACGGCGCGGCCGCCGGTCTGCAAGCTCATGGACTTCGGCAAGTTCAAGTACGAGTCCGACATGAAGGCCCGCGAAGCCCGCAAGAACCAGACGAACACGATCCTCAAGGAGATCCGGTTCCGTCTGAAGATCGACCCGCACGACTACGGCACCAAGAAGGGCCACGTCGAGCGGTTCCTCAAGGCGGGTGACAAGGTCAAGGTCATGATCATGTTCCGCGGGCGCGAGCAGTCCCGGCCCGAGATGGGCTTCCGGCTGCTCCAGCGCCTCGCGGAGGACGTGGCCGACCTGGGCAGCGTCGAGAGCTCGCCGCGCCAGGACGGCCGCAACATGGTGATGGTCATCGGGCCGCACAAGAAGAAGGCCGAGGCCAAGGCCGAGGAGCGTCGCCGCAAGGACGCCGAGGCCGCACCGCCGGCAGCGGCCCCCGAGGCGGCTCCGGTCGACAGCACGCCGGACGAGACGGCCGCCACGGCGTCCTGACGCCCGGCCCACGCTCGGCCACGCACGACTGACACGGCCCGCAGGAGGCACGCTCCGGCGGGCCGCACGCCAGACCACGCCGGAGGGCACCCCCTCCGGCTCCGAACACAGGAGAAGACGTGCCCAAGAACAAGACCCACTCCGGCGCCAAGAAGCGGTTCCGCACCACCGGCTCCGGCAAGGTCATGCGCGAGCAGGCCAACAAGCGCCACCTGCTCGAGGTCAAGTCGAGCAAGCGCACCCGCCGCCTCTCGGTCGACCAGGTCGTCTCGCCCGCGGACGCCAAGAAGATCAAGAAGCTCCTCGGCATCTGATCCGCGGCCGGCCCCCGGGCCGGCACCCCTTCGACCGAACCCAGCGGGTGCGTGACCTCCAGGTCACCGCCGATCGACCCGGCCGCCCGCGACCGACCTCCAAGGAGTACCCGTGGCACGCGTCAAGCGCGCAGTCAACGCCCAGAAGAAGCGCCGTACCGTCCTCGAGCAGGCCAGCGGCTACCGCGGCCAGCGCTCGCGCCTGTACCGCAAGGCGAAGGAGCAGGTCACCCACTCCCTCGTCTACGCGTACCGCGACCGCAAGGCGCGCAAGGGCGACTTCCGCCGCCTCTGGATCCAGCGCATCAACGCGGCCGCCCGCGCCGAGGGCATGACGTACAACCGCTTCATCCAGGGCCTGAAGGCCGCTGAGATCGAGGTCGACCGCCGCATGCTGGCCGAGCTCGCCGTGTCCGACCCGGCCGCCTTCTCGGCGCTCGTGGCGACGGCCAAGGCCTCCCTCCCGGCCGCCCCGGTGGCCGAGGGCTCCGCGGCCTGAGCCGCAGACCCACCGAACACCCCGGACGCCCGGCAGTGCCCCACGTCGACGCCCCGCTCCTCTCGAACCCTCGAGCGGAACGGGTGCGCGCCGTGCGGGCGCTGACCGCGCGTTCGGCGCGTCAGCGGCACGGCCGGTTCCTCGCCGAGGGCCCGCAGGCCGTCCGCGAGGCCGTCGCCGCCGGCGCCGCCCTCGAGCTGTACGCCACGCCCGAGGCGACGGACCGCTACCCCGAGATCGTCCGCGACGCGTCGAAGGCGTGGACCGTGACCGACGAGGTCCTCGCGGCCATGAGCGACACCGTCACCCCCCAGGGGCTCGTCGCCGTCTGCCCCACGACGACGGCGGACCTCGACGACGTCCTGGCCGGGCGCCCGCGGCTCGTCGCCGTCCTGGACCGGGTGCGGGACCCGGGCAACGCGGGCACCGTCCTGCGCGCCGCCGACGCCGCCGGAGCCGACGCCGTCGTCCTCACCGCGAGCAGCGTCGACGTCTTCAACCCCAAGTGCGTCCGCTCGACCGCCGGCAGCCTCTTCCACCTGCCCGTCGTCGTCGGCCGCAGCCTGCAGGACGTGGTGGAAGGTCTGCAGCGCAGCGGATCCACCGTCCTGGCCGCCGACGGCACGGGCGAGCTCGACCTCGACGACCTCGCCGACGAGGCCGCCCGCGGCGAGGTCCGCGCCGTGGACCTGCGCCGGCGCACGGCGTGGGTCTTCGGCAACGAGGCGGCCGGCCTCGACGACGCGGGACGCTCGCTCGCCGACGCCGTCGTCCGCGTCCCGCTGCACGGCCGCGCCGAGAGCCTCAACCTCGCCACGGCGGCCGTCGTCTGCCTCTACGCCAGCGCCCGGGCGCACCGTGCCGGCACCCCCGCGAGCACCAGCGGTCGCACGAGCCCCACGGTCTGAGGCGGTCCTGGGGGCGCGCTGAGCGCGCGATGCGATCATCCGATGGCCTAATGTCGGCCCGTGCCCGAGGCGAGGGGGAGCGCCGAGGCCGCGTCGTCGGCCCGTCCCCTCGTGCTGCCCGCGCTCGACCTCGACGACCTGCCCGACGGTGTGGTCGTGACCGACGGGGACGGGGCCATCGCCGACCTCAACACCGCCGCCGAACGCCTCCTGGGCCGTCCCCGCGCCGACCTCGTCGGCACCGCGCTGCGCCGGGCCCTGCCGCTGCAGGACACCTCGGGCCGTCGCTGGTGGGACGTCGTCCAGGACTCCACCCGCCGCCCGCACGGCGTCGATCCCGACGGGCACGCCGAGCGGCTGCTGCTGCTGCCGGGCGGCACCGAACTGCTGGTGACCGCCCGCTTCGTCCGTGACGGGACGGGATCCCTGCTGCGGGCGGTGCTGGCCCTGCGCACGCCGGACGAGCGCCGCCGCGCCGAGACGGACACGACGAGCCTCATCGCGACCGTCGCCCACGAGCTGCGCTCACCCCTGACGTCGGTCAAGCAGTTCACCGCCAGCCTGCTGCGCCGGTGGGACCGCTTCAGCGACGAGCAGAAGCGCCTCATGCTCAGCACCGTCCAGGCCGACGCCGACCGGGTCAGCCGGCTCGTCGGGGACCTGCTCGACGTCGCCCGCGTCGACGCGGGCCGGCTCACGGTGCACCGGAGGCCCATGGACCTCGCGGCCCTGGTGCGCGAGCACGTCGACCGGTTGCGCATGGCCGGGTACGACGACGAGCGGTTCGAGCTCACGGTGGCCCCGGACCTGCCGGAGCTGTGGGCCGACCCGGACCGGATGGCCCAGGTCGTCACGAACCTCGTCGACAACGCCGTCCGGCACGGGGCGGGGACCGTGGTCGTCACCGTCGCGGGCGGCCCGCCCGCGGACGGGACCGGCGGCTGGATCGTCCTGACCGTCGACGACAACGGCGACGGGGTCCCCGCGGAGAACCGCCCGTACGTCTTCTCCAAGTTCTGGCACGGCGGTGCCCGCAGCGGGACGGGGCTCGGGCTGTACGTGACGCGCGGTCTCGTCGAGGCCCACGGCGGCGACGTCGACGTCGACTCCGCCCCCACGGGCGGGGCCCGCTTCACGGTCCGGCTGCCCGCGGGCGAACCGGTCGCCACCGCAGGCTGACCGGGTCTCCGCGTCTGGGAAGATCGGGCGGGAGCACCGACAGACCGACCCGAACCGACGCACCGAAACCACGAAGGAGCGCGCACCCGCGATGTCCGACCAGCCCGACGTGCCCGAGGGCGCGGTGGACGAGGCGAGCGTGCAGGCCGCCCTCGACGCCGCCCTCGCCGCGGTGGCCGCGGCCACCGACCTCGACGAGCTCAAGGCCGCGCGCCTCGCGCACGCGGGTGACCGCAGCCCGCTGGCCCTGGCGAACCGTGCCATCGGCACCCTCCCCGGACCGGAGAAGGCGGCCGCCGGCAAGCGCGTCGGCCAGGCCCGCGGACGTCTGGGCGCCGCCGTCGCCGCACGGACCACCGTCCTCGAGGCCGAGCACACCGAGCGGGTGCTGCGCGAGGAGGTCGTGGACGTCACGCTGCCCGTCGCGCGCCCGGACCGCGGTGCCCGGCACCCGATCCCGCTGCTCGTCGAACGGGTCGGCGACGTCTTCACGGCCATGGGCTGGGAGGTCGCCGAGGGACCCGAGGTCGAGGCCGAGTGGTTCAACTTCGACGCCCTGAACTTCGACGCCGACCACCCGGCACGGCAGATGCAGGACACGTTCTTCGTCGCCGACGCGGGCGGCGGGGCCGAGTCCGGTCTCGTGCTGCGCACGCACACCTCGCCCGTGCAGAGCCGCTCGCTCCTGCAGCGCGGTGTGCCCCTCTACGTCGTCTGCCCGGGCAAGGTGTTCCGCACCGACGAGCTGGACGCCACGCACACCCCGGTCTTCCACCAGCTCGAGGGCATCGCCATCGACGAGGGCCTGACGATGGCCCACCTCAAGGGCACGCTCGACCACTTCGCGCGCGCCATGTTCGGGGACGCCGTCGAGACGCGGTGGCGGCCGGCCTTCTTCCCGTTCACCGAACCCAGCGCCGAGCTCGACCTGCGGTTCTCCCTGGGCCGGGACGCCGAACGCGGCTGGATCGAGTGGGGAGGCTGCGGGATGGTCAACCCGAACGTGCTGCGGGCCGCGGGGATCGACCCCGACCGCTACCAGGGGTTCGCGTTCGGGATGGGGATCGAGCGGACGCTGATGTTCCGCAACGGGGTGACGGACATGCGCGACATGGTGGAGGGCGACGTGCGGTTCAGCCGGGCGTTCGGCGTGGAGGACCTGTCCGCGTCCGGGGTGGCACGCGTCGCGGATCCGGCCGTGGCCGCGGGGGAGGAGGACCTCTGATGCGCATCCCCCTGAGCTGGCTCGCCGAACACGTCGACCTCGAACCCGGTGCGCGTGGTCTGGACGTCGCGGCGTCCCTCGTCCGCGTGGGCCTGGAGGAGGAGGGCATCCACACGGCCGGGGTCACCGGACCCGTCGTCGTGGGACGCGTCCTCGACCTCGTGAAGGAGCCGCAGAAGAACGGCAAGACGATCAACTGGACCCACGTCGACGTGGGCCCCGGGCACAACGACGCCGAGGGGTCCCGCGGCATCGTCTGCGGCGCCCACAACTTCGTCGAGGGCGACCTCGTCGTGGTGGCGCTGCCCGGTGCGGAACTGCCCGGCGGGTTCGGCATCGCGGCGCGCAAGACCTACGGGCACGTCTCGGACGGCATGATCTGCTCGGCCCGCGAACTCGGCCTGGGCGAGGACCACGACGGCATCATCGTGCTCTCGCAGCACCTCCCGGGTGTCGAGGTGACGCCGGGGCAGGACGCGCTGACCCTGCTCGGCCTGGCCGAGGAGACCGTCGAGGTCAACGTCACGCCCGACCGCGGCTACTGCTTCAGCATCCGCGGGATCGCGCGCGAGTACGCCCACGGGACGCGCCGTCCCGTCGCCGACGTGCTGCGCGACCCCGTCGACGTCGAGGTGCCGCTGCCGTCCGGTCCGGGGTACCCCGTCCGGCTCGAGGACGACGCTCCTGTCCGCGGTGCCGTCGGGTGCGACCGCTTCGTCGCCCGCGTCGTGCGGGGCGTCGACCCGGCCGCCGCGACGCCGTCCTTCATCGCCGACCGCCTGCGCCAGGTCGGGATGCGGCCCATCTCCCTGGCCGTCGACGTGACCAACTACGTGATGCTCGCGACCGGTCAGCCGCTGCACGCCTACGACCTCGACCGGTTGCAGGGCGAGCTCGTCGTCCGCCGGGCCCGCGCGGGGGAACGGCTCACCACGCTCGACGACGTCGAGCGGACCCTGCACCCCGAGGACCTGCTCATCACCGACGAGGTCCCCGGTGACCCGTCGACGTCCCGGGTGCTGAGCCTGGCCGGCGTCATGGGCGGGGAGTCCAGCGAGGTCTCCGCCGCGACGCGGGACGTCCTCGTCGAGGCCGCGCACTTCGCGCAGGTCACCGTGGCCCGCACGGCGCGCCGGCACCGGCTGCCGTCCGAGGCCGCCAAGCGCTTCGAGCGCGGCACCGACCCGACGGTCTGCGCCGCCGCGGCCGAGCTCGCCGTCCGGCTGCTCGTCGAGCACGGCGGCGGGACGGCCGACACGACCGCGACCGACGTCGGCGGAGCCGCTGCGCCGCAGACGATCACCATGGACGCCGGCTTCCCCGAACGCGTCGTCGGCGTGCGCTACGCGGCCGACGAGGTGGTCGACACGCTCACCGAGATCGGGTGCACGGTGACCGTCGACGGCTCCACCCTCGCGGTGACGCCGCCGCCGTGGCGTCCCGACCTCACCGGTCGCGTCCACCTCGTCGAGGAGGTCGCCCGCCTCGCGGGGTACGACGCCATCCCGTCCGTGCTGCCCCCGGCGCCGGCCGGTCGTGGGCTCACCTCCGGGCAGCGCGCCCGCCGCTCGGTGGCCCGGGCCCTCGTGGACGACGGGTTCGTCGAGGTGCTCAGCTACCCGTTCGTCGCGGCCTCGGTGCACGACGCGCAGCAGCTGCCGGCCGACGACCCGCGACGCACCGCCGTGCGCCTGGCCAACCCGCTGTCCGAGCAGCAGCCGCTCATGCGCACGAGTCTGCTCGACTCCCTCGTGGAGACGGTGCGGCGCAACGTGTCCCGCGGGCTGCGCGACCTCGCCCTCGTGGAGCTGGGCTCGGTCACGCACCCCCGTCCCGGTGCCGGGCCGGCCGAGGTGCTCGGGGTCGAGCGCCGTCCCACCGAGGACGAGCTCGCCCGCCTGCAGGAGGCGGTCCCGGCCCAGCCGCTGCACGTCGCCGGCGTGCTCACCGGCGTCCGACGTCGCCCGGGGGCGCTCGCGGGCGGGTTCGCCCGCACCGCCGAAGCGGCCGGCTGGGCCGACGCCGTGGAGGCCGCCCGCACGGTCGCCGCCGCCGTCGGGGTGGAGGTCGTCGTCGAGGCCGCCGAGCAGGCGCCGTGGCACCCGGGTCGGTGCGCGCGGATCACGACGGCGCAGGGCCACGTGGTCGGGTACGCCGGGGAGCTGCACCCGTCCGCGGTCGCGGCGCTCGAGCTGCCCGCCCGCGCGGCGGCCTTCGAGCTCGACCTCGACGTGCTGCTCGCCCTCGTCGGTGCCGCCCCGCAGGTCGACCCGCTGTCCGGTCTGCCCGCCGCGACGCAGGACGTCGCCCTCGTCGTCGACGCGGCGACCCCCGCCGCGACGGTGCAGGAGGCGCTGCGCGAGGGCGCCGGCCCGCTGCTGGAGGACGTCCACCTCTTCGACGTCTACACCGGCACGCAGGTGGGGGAGGGCCGCAAGTCGCTGGCCTTCGCCCTGCGCTTCCGGGCGCCGGACCGGACCCTGACCGCCGAGGAGGCCAGCGCGGCCCGCGATGCAGCGGTCGCCCTCGCCGCCGAGCGGACGGGGGCGGTGCAGCGTGCCTGACGTGCCCGAGGTGCAGCCCGTCCGCGCGCTCGTCACCGGTGCCAGCCAGGGCATCGGCCGGGCCGTGGCGCTCGGCCTGGCGCAGGCCGGGTTCACGGTCGCGGTCGTCGCGCGCAGCGCCCGGGCGCTCGACGAGCTCGTCGAGGAGATCACCGCCGACGGCGGCCGGGCGGTGGCCACGGCGTTCGACGTGACCGACGCGTCCGCGGTCGCCGCCGGCGTCCACGCCCTCGAGCTGGAGCTCGGCGGGTTCGACCTCCTGGTCCAGTCCGCCGGCCGGATCGAGCCCCAGGAGGTGCCGCCGTGGGAGGCGGACCCGGCGCACGTCCGGGCGGTCCTGGAGGCCAACGTCCTCGGCCCGTTCCACGTCGCCCGCGCCGTCGTGCCCGGCATGGTGGCGCGCGGGTCGGGCCGGGTCGTCGACCTGAGCTCCGGCGCCGCGTCCAAGGACAGCGGCGCGTACGCGGCGTACGCGGCGAGCAAGGCGGCGCTGTTCCGCCTCGGTGGCGCGATCGCCGCCGCGGGGGCCCCGCACGGGGTCCTGGCGTTCGAGCTGTCGCCCGGCGTCGTGCGGACGGCCATGTCGACGAGCATGAGCCAGCACGCCGACCGCACCGAGTGGACCGAACCGGAGGCCGTCGTCGAGATGGTCCGCGCCATCGCCTCGGGCCAGCTCGACGCGTGGTCCGGCCGGTTCCTGCGCGTCGGCGCGGACACCCCGGAATCCCTGCGCGCCGCCGAACCCCGCCTCGGCCCCACGACCCGCAAGCTCGTCGTCACCCCCTACGGCCCCGACGACCCGCTCGCCTGACGCCCCTCCTGCATGGCTAGCCGAGCCGGTGTATGGTCATGCACATGGAACCCGGGAAGCGGCTGACGGTCGCCGTCGCAGGGGCCAGCGGCTACGCCGGTGGCGAGGTCCTGCGGGTGCTGCTGAACCACCCGCACGTCGAGATCGGCGCCCTCACCGGTGCCTCCAACGCCGGCGCCCGCCTCGGTGAGCTCCAGCCGCACCTGCTTCCGCTCGCCGACCGCGTCCTGCAGCCGACGACGACGGACGTCCTCGCCGGCCACGACGTCGTCTTCCTCGCCCTGCCGCACGGCGCGTCCGCCGCCGTGGCGGCCGAGCTCGGCGAGGACGTCCTCGTCGTCGACCTCGGCGCCGACCACCGCCTCCTCGACCCCGCGGCCTGGGAGCGCTTCTACGGCAGCGCCCACGCCGGCACCTGGCCGTACGGCCTGCCCGAACTGCCCCTGGCCGGCGGCGCGCGTCAGCGCGAGCGTCTGGTGGACACCCGGCGCATCGCCGTCCCGGGGTGCTACCCGACGTCGGTGAGCCTCGCGCTCGCGCCCGGCTTCACGGCCGGGTTGCTCGCCCCCGACGACGTCGTGGTCGTCGCGGCCTCCGGCACGTCAGGCGCCGGCAAGGCCCTCAAATCCCACCTGCTGGGATCGGAGGTCATGGGGTCGATGAGCCCCTACGGCGTCGGCGGCGGCCACCGGCACACCCCCGAGATCGAGCAGAACCTCGGCCTCGCCGCCGGGACGGCCGTGACGGTCTCGTTCACGCCGACCCTCGCGCCGATGTCCCGCGGCATCCTCGCCACGTGCACCGCCCGCCTCGCCGACGGGGTCACCGCGGCGCAGGTCCGGTCCGCCTGGGAGGACGCGTACGCCGGCGAGACGTTCGTCCACCTCCTGCCCGAGGGCCAGTGGCCCTCGACCGCGCAGGTGTTCGGCAGCAACGCGTGCGCGCTGCAGCTCGCCGTCGACGAGCACGCCGGTCGCGTGCTCGTCGTGTCCGCCATCGACAACCTCGTCAAGGGAACCGCCGGAGGAGCCGTGCAGTCCGTGAACATCGCCCTGGGCCTGCCCGAGGACGCCGGCCTGACGGCCGTGGGGGTCGCCCCGTGAGCGTCACCGCGGCCGGGGGTTTCCGGGCCGTCGGCGTCACCGCGGGGCTGAAGGCCTCCGGTCGCCCCGACCTCGCCCTCGTCGTCAACGACGGCCCGCTCGACGCCGGCGCCGCCGTCTACACCTCCAACCGCTGCAAGGCGCACCCGGTGCTGTGGAGCGAACGCGCCAGCGCCGACGGCCACCTGAAGGCCGTCGTCCTGAACTCCGGCGGGGCCAACTGCTTCACCGGACCGCAGGGTTTCCAGACGACGCACGCCACGGCCGAACTCGTCGCCGAACTGGTCGGTTCCGGCGCGGGCGACGTCGTCGTCTGCTCGACCGGGCTCATCGGGGTGGAACTGCCGCGGGAGAAGGTCCTCGACGGGGTGCGGACCGCGCACGCGGCGCTGTCGGCCGACGGCGGGACCGCGGCGGCCACGGCCATCATGACGACGGACACCGTCTCCAAGCAGGCCATCGCCAGCGGGGAGGGTTTCGTCGTCGGGGGCATGGCCAAGGGGGCGGGGATGCTCGCTCCCGGCCTCGCCACGATGCTCGTGGTCCTCACCACCGACGCCGTCGTCGACCCCGCCGACCTCGACCGCGCCCTGCGCGCGGCCACCCGGACGACGTTCGACCGCGTCGACTCCGACGGCTGCATGTCCACCAACGACACCGTCGTCCTGCTCGCCTCCGGCGCGAGCGGCACGAGCCCGGAACCCGCGGCGTTCGACGAGGCCGTGCGCCACGTCTGCGCCGACCTCGCCCGCATGCTCGTCGGCGACGCCGAGGGCGCCGACCACGACATCGCCGTCGAGGTCGTCGGCGCCGCGAGCGAGGACGAGGCCGTCGAGGTCGCCCGCTCCGTGGCGCGCAACAACCTCTTCAAGGCGGCCGTGTTCGGCAAGGACCCGAACTGGGGCCGCGTCATGGCCGCGGTCGGGACGACGTCGGCGCAGTTCGACCCGCAGACGCTCGACGTGAGCCTCAACGGCGTCGCGGTGTGCGTCGACGGAACCCCCCACGCCGACCCGGCGACGGTGGACCTCGAACCCCGGGAGGTGCGGGTGCGCATCGACCTCAAGGCCGGCCCGGCGACGGCGACGGTGTGGACGAACGACCTGACCCACGCCTACGTCCACGAGAACAGCGCGTACTCCTCGTGAGCGACCCCGTGAGCGACCTCGTGGGACTCAGCGCCCAGGACAAGGCGAACGTCCTCGTCGAGGCCCTGCCGTGGCTGCAGAAGTGGCACGGCGCGCTCGTCGTCCTGAAGTACGGCGGCAACGCCATGGTCGACGACGAGCTCAAGCGCGCCTTCGCGCAGGACGTCGTGTTCCTGCGCACCGCCGGGCTGCGTCCCGTCGTCGTGCACGGCGGGGGCCCGCAGATCTCGACCATGCTGGAGAAGCTCGACATCCGCAGCGAGTTCCGCGGTGGCCTGCGCGTCACCACACCGGAGACGATGGACGTCGTCCGCATGGTCCTCACGGGCCAGGTGGGTCGCGAACTCGTGGGCCTGCTCAACGCGCACGGCCCGCTGGCCGTCGGCCTGTCCGGGGAGGACGCCGGTCTGCTGCGCGCCACCCGTCGCGGCGCGGTGGTGGACGGGGAACTCGTCGACGTCGGCCTCGTCGGCGACGTCGTGGGCGTCGACCCGCGCGCCGTCGTGGACATCCTCGACGCCGGCCGCATCCCCGTCATCTCCACCGTCGCCCCCGAGGTCGACGACGAGGGGAACCTCGTGCCGGGCCAGGTCCTCAACGTGAACGCCGACACGGCCGCCTCGGCGATCGCCGTCGCGCTCGAGGCCCAGAAGTTCGTCGTCATGACCGACGTGGCGGGCCTGTACCGCGACTGGCCGAACACCGACTCCCTCGTGCGGGAGATCGCGGCCGACGACCTCGCCGACCTCCTGCCGTCGCTGGAGTCGGGGATGGTCCCGAAGATGGAGGCGTGCCTGCGTGCCGTCCGCGGCGGCGTGCCGCGGGCGACGGTCATCGACGGCCGGCAGGCGCACTCGGTGCTGCTGGAGGTCTTCACGACCTCCGGCAACGGCACGATGGTCGTGCCGTGATCCAGCAGGGAGAACCGATGGAACTCGCGGAACGCGCAGCCGGCGACGAGGCCCTGCCCGTCACCGACGGCACCGGCCAGGCCTGGATCGAGCGGTACACCCGCTCGGTCATGCAGACCTTCGGCACCCCGCAGCGCGTCCTCGTGCGCGGCGAGGGGTGCCACGTCTGGGACGCCGACGGCAACCGCTACCTCGATCTGCTCGGTGGCATCGCGACGAACTCCCTCGGGCACGCCCACCCGTTGCTCGTGGCCGCGGTGACCACGCAGCTGACGACGCTCGGGCACGTCTCGAACTTCTTCGCCTCCGCCCCGCAGGTGGCCCTCGCCGAACGGCTGCTCGAGGTCGCCGGCGCACCCGAGGGTTCCGCGGTGTTCTTCGCGAACTCGGGCGCCGAGGCGAACGAGGCCGCGTTCAAGATGGCCCGCCGCACCGGGCGCACCAAGGTCGTCTCGACGTACGGCGCGTTCCACGGCCGGACGATGGGCGCGCTGGCCCTCACCGCCAAGGAGGCCTACCGGGCTCCCTTCGAACCGCTCCCGGGCGGGGTGGAGTTCGTGCCCTACGGGGACGTCGGGGCCCTCGGGCGTGCGGTCGACGGGGCCACGGCCGCCGTGTTCCTCGAACCCGTGCAGGGCGAGAACGGCGTCGTCCCCGCCCCCGACGGCTACCTCGCGGCGGCCCGGCGGATCACGGCCGAGCACGGGGCGCTCCTCGTCCTCGACGAGGTGCAGAGCGGCATCGGGCGGACGGGGGAGTGGTTCGCCTTCCAGAACGCCCGGCACTCCGGCGTCGTCCCCGACGTCGTCACGGTCGCCAAGGGGCTCGGCGGCGGCATCCCCGTCGGCGGCGTCATCGCCTTCGGCCCGCACAACGCGACCCTGCTCGGCGCCGGCCAGCACGGGTCCACCTTCGGTGGGAACCCCGTGGCCTCCGCCGCCGGCCTGGCCGTGCTGCACGCCATCGCCCGCGACGGCCTGCTGGAGAACGTGACGTCGGTCGGGCGGCACCTGCGCACGGCCGTCGAGGCGCTGGGGCACCCGCTCGTCGAGGGCGTCCGGGGGGAGGGCCTGCTGCTGGGGATCGCGCTCGCGCAGCCCGTCGGCGCGCAGGTGGTCCAGGCCGCGCTCTCCCGCGGGTTCATCGTCAACGCGGCCCGGCCCGACACCGTCCGGCTCGCGCCGCCGCTGGTCCTCACCGCCGCCCAGGCGGACACGTTCGTGGCCGCCCTGCCCGACGTCCTCGACACCGCGCTGAAGGGAGCGACCCCGTGACCGTCCGCCACTTCCTCGCCGACGACGACCTCACCCCCGCCGAGCAGGCCGAGGTCCTCGCGCTCGCCGCGCGCCTGAAGCAGGACCGGTTCGCGGAGAAACCCCTCGCGGGCCCGCAGACCGTCGCCCTGCTGTTCGACAAGCCCTCGACCCGGACGCGCGTCTCCTTCAGCGTCGGGGTCGCCGACCTCGGTGGGGTTCCCCTCGTGGTCGACGCCGCGGGCTCCCAGCTCGGCCGGGGGGAACCCGTCGCCGACACCGCGCGCGTCCTGGAGCGCCAGGTCGCCGCGATCGTCTGGCGGACGTTCTCGCAGGACTCCCTCGCCGAGATGGCCGCGAACTCCCGGGTCCCCGTCGTGAACTCCCTCACGGACCTCTACCACCCGTGCCAGATCCTCGCCGACCTCCAGACGGTCGCCGAGCACAAGGGCGCTCTGGCCGGCCTGACGCTGGCCTACGTCGGGGACGGGGCGAACAACATGGCCCACTCCTACGCCCTCGGCGGGGCGACGGCCGGGATGCACGTGCGCATCGGGACCCCGGAGACCGACCTCCCCGACGCCTCCGTGATCGCCCGCGCCCAGGCCGTGGCGGCGACCACCGAAGGCTCGGTGACGGTGACCTCCGACGCCGCGCAGGCCGTCGCGGGGGCCGACGTCGTCGCCACCGACACGTGGATCTCGATGGGCCAGGAGGGGCAGGAGTTCGAGCGGTTCCGCCCGTTCTCCCTCACGAGCGCGCTCCTCGCGCACGCCGCGCCAGACGCCGTCGTCCTGCACTGCCTGCCGGCCTACCGCGGCAAGGAGATCGACGCCGAGGTGATCGACGGCCCGCAGTCGGTCGTGTGGGACGAAGCGGAGAACCGGCTGCACGCCCAGAAGGCGCTGCTGGTCTGGTTGCTCGAGAAGTCCCGGTGACCTCCGTCCCCACCCCGGCCCCCGGCCCGGGGGCGGGCACGAAGGCGTTCCGCCACGACCGGATCGCCGCGGTCCTGGCCCGCTACCCGGTGCGGTCGCAGACGGAACTCGCCACCCACCTCGCGGAGGAGGGCGTCGCGGTGACGCAGGCGACCCTCTCGCGCGACCTCGTCGAACTGGGGGCCGTCAAGGTCCGCGACGGCGACCGCGGGCTCGTCTACGCGCTGCCCGCCGAGGGCGGCGACCGCACGCCCCGCAGCGGGGTCGCGCAGGAGGTCCTGGACGCCCGGCTCGCCCGCTGGTGCGAGGAACTGCTGGTGAGCGCCGAGGCGTCCGCGAACCTCGTCGTCCTGCGCACGCCGCCGGGGGCGGCGCAGTTCCTGGCCAGCGCGGTCGACCACTCGGTCATCCCCTCCCTGCTCGGGACGATCGCCGGCGACGACACCGTGCTGGTCATCACCCGGAACCCCCAGGGGGGCGACGCCGTCGCCGCCCGCTTCCTGGCGCTGGCGCGCCGCAACGCCGCCACCGACCACCCCTCCGACCTGACCACCGAGCAACCCGACGAAGTGGACGTGCCATGACGCAGAACCCCCCGCAGCAGGGCGAGAAGGGCCTGTGGGGCGCCCGCTTCGCCACCGGCCCCGCCGAGGCGATGGCCGCCCTGTCGAAGTCGACGCACTTCGACTTCCGGCTCGCCCGCTACGACATCGCCGGGTCCCGGGCCCACGCCCGCGTGCTGCACACGGCGGGCCTCCTCGACGACGCGACGCTGCAGGCGCTGCTGGGCGGCCTCGACGCCCTGGAGGCCGACGTGGTCTCGGGGGCCTTCGTCCCGGCCGCCGACGACGAGGACGTGCACTCCGCGCTGGAACGCGCCCTCGTCGACCGGGTCGGCGCCGACGTCGGCGGCCGGCTGCGGGCCGGCCGGTCGCGCAACGACCAGATCGCAACCCTCCTGCGCATGTTCCTGCGTGACCACGCCCGCGTCGTCGCCGGTCTCGTGCTGGACGTCGTCGAGGCGCTGCTGACGCAGGCCGCCGCGCACCCGAGCGCCGCCATGCCGGGGCGCACGCACCTCCAGCACGCCCAGCCCGTGCTGCTCGGGCACCACCTCATGGCCCACGCGTGGCCGCTGCTGCGCGACGTCGAGCGCCTGCGGGACTGGGACGCGCGGGCCGCGGTCTCCCCGTACGGTTCCGGCGCCCTGGCGGGGTCGTCCCTGGGCCTGGACCCGCTGGCCGTCGCCCACGAGCTGGGGTTCACCCGCAGCGTCGAGAACTCCATCGACGGCACGGCCTCGCGCGACGTCGCCGCCGAGTTCGCCTTCGTGGCCGCGATGATCGGGGTGGACCTGTCCCGGATCTCCGAGGAGGTCATCGCCTGGGCGACCAAGGAGTTCTCCTTCGTCACCCTCGACGACGCCTGGTCGACCGGGTCGAGCATCATGCCGCAGAAGAAGAACCCCGACGTGGCCGAACTGGCCCGCGGCAAGGCCGGGCGGCTCATCGGTGACCTGACGGGCCTGCTGGCGACCCTCAAGGGACTCCCGCTGGCGTACAACCGTGACCTCCAGGAGGACAAGGAGCCGGTGTTCGACGCTGTCGACACCCTCGAACTGCTGCTGCCCGCCGTCGCGGGCATGGTGGCGACCCTGCACTTCCACACCGACCGGATGGCCTCCCTGGCCCCGCAGGGGTTCGCGCTCGCGACGGACATCGCGGAGTGGCTCGTGCGGCAGGGGGTCCCGTTCCGCGACGCTCACCAGATCTCCGGCGCCTGCGTGCGCCGCTGCGAGGAGCGCTCGGCCCAGGAGGACCGCAGCGTCGAGCTGTGGGACCTCACCGTCGAGGACCTCGCCGGCATCTCGCCGCACCTGACCCCCGAGGTCAAGGACGTGCTGTCGACGGAGGGTTCGCTGAGTTCGCGCGACGGCATCGGCGGGACGGCGCCCGTGCGCGTGGCCGAGCAGCTGGAGGCGGCCCAGGACGCGCTGGCGGAGCACCTGGCGTGGGCACGGCCCTGAGCCTGGACCGGTCCTTCTTCGACCGGGACGTCCTCGTGGTGGCGCGCGACCTGCTGGGGCGGGTCGTGCGCCACACGACGGGGGACGGTGCCGTCGCGGTGCGCCTCACCGAGGTCGAGGCGTACGCGGGGGAGTCCGACCCCGGGTCGCACGCGTTCCGTGGCCCGACGCCCCGGACACGCGTGATGTTCGGCCCGCCCGGACACGCGTACGTCTACTTCTCCTACGGCATGCACTGGTGCATGAACCTCGTCTGCGGGCCCGAGGGCACGGCTTCTGCAGTCCTCCTGCGCGCCGGGGAGGTCGTGGACGGACTGGACCTCGCCCGGTCCCGGAGGGTGGCCGCGCGCCGGGAGGTGGACCTGGCGCGAGGGCCGGCCAGGCTGACCCAGGCCCTGGGCGTCGACCGCGCGCTGGACGGTGTCGACGTCTGCGCCGACGGCGCCCTGGCGGTGTTCCCGGGGGAGCCG
Source organism: Kineococcus endophyticus (assembly GCF_040796495.1). Classification (NCBI taxonomy): domain Bacteria; kingdom Bacillati; phylum Actinomycetota; class Actinomycetes; order Kineosporiales; family Kineosporiaceae; genus Kineococcus; species Kineococcus endophyticus. The sequence goes on from NZ_JBFNQN010000001.1 coordinate 467,501, forward strand.
GTCGGCGACGCGGACGTCGTGTGGGGGCCGCGCGTGGGTGTCGCCGGTGCGGGTGCCCCGACGCCTTGGCGCGTTTCCCTCGTGAACGAGCCCACGGTCTCCGCGTACCGTGTCGGCGGGCGACGGTCGCCCACACCGAAGACCTGAGGAGCCGACGAGTCGTGAACGACGTCTGGGACGAACTGCAGTGGCGGGGCCTGGTGGCGCACTCCACCGACGAGGCCGCGCTGCGGGAGGCTCTCGCGACGGGTCCGCTCACCTACTACGTCGGCTTCGACCCCACCGCTGCGAGCCTGCACGTCGGGCACCTCGTCCAGGTGCTCACCGCCCGGCGCCTGCAGCAGGCCGGGCACCACCCGCTGATCCTCGTGGGGGGTGCGACGGGTCTCGTGGGGGACCCGCGGCCCTCGGCGGAGCGGACGATGAACGACCCGAGCGTCGTCGCGGGGTGGGTGACGGGTCTGCAGGCGCAGATCGCGCCGTTCCTCGACTTCGACGGACCGACCGCGGCGACGATGGTCAACAACCTCGACTGGACGCAGTCGATGTCGACGATCGAATTCCTGCGCGACGTCGGCAAGCACTTCAGCGTGAACCGGATGCTCGACCGGGAGGCCGTCAGCAAGCGTCTCGCCACCACGGGCATCTCGTTCACCGAGTTCAGCTACGTCCTGCTGCAGAGCAACGACTACCTCCAGCTGCACCGCCGCCACGGCTGCTCGCTGCAGCTGGGCGGGTCCGACCAGTGGGGGAACATCACCGCCGGCTGCGAGTTGGTACGACGGGTGGACCAGCAGACGGTGCACGCCCTGGCGACGCCGCTGCTGACCAAGGCGGACGGCACCAAGTTCGGCAAGACGGAGTCCGGTGCGGTGTGGCTCGACCCCGAGCTGACGTCGCCCTACGCCTTCTACCAGTTCTGGCTCAACGCCGAGGACGCGAAGGTCGTCGACTACCTCAAGGCGTTCAGCTTCCGCAGCCCGGCTGAGATCGAGGAGCTGGGTCGGCAGGTCGCGGAGAACCCGCGGGCCCGGGCGGCCCAGCGGGCACTGGCGCACGAGGTGACGGGGATCGTGCACGGTGAGGCGGCAGCCGTCGCCGTGGAGGAGGCGTCGTCGGCGTTGTTCGGCGGGGGAGAGCTCGACGGGATCGACGAGACGACGCTGCGGGGTGCGCTGGAGGAGTTGCCCACCGCTGCGCCCGAGGAGTCGAGCGTCCGCCTGGCCCAGTTGTTCGCGGACACCGGCCTGGCGCCCAGCCTCAGCGGTGCCCGCCGGACCATCGGCGAAGGCGGGGCCTACGTCAACAACGTCAAGGTGACCGACCCGGAGGCGACCCTGGCCGACGTGTCCCTGCTGCACGGGCGCTACGCCGTGCTGCGCCGCGGGAAGAAGTCCCTCGCTGCGGTCGCACTTCCGTTGCCGCAGTAGTGGATCGGCGGCCGGCGTCGAGCGGATTTGCCTCTCGCGCCGGTCGCCGCGTAGTGTTCCACATGTCGCCCCGAGCGGGGCGGAAAACCTGGAGCTTCTGGCCGAGGGTGATCCGCGTCCGGGACGGGTGGCGCCGGAAGCTCCTTGAGCGGGGCTGGGTTGAGGTTTGGCCTGGTTCTCGGTTAAGGTGGGAAAGTTGCCCCTCTTCCGCTGGCCCTCTTGATGATGGGTTGGTCGGGGTGGGTGCGTCCGGTTCTTGAGAACTCAACAGTGCGCTAGAAAAATGTTGATGCCATATGTATCAACCCCCAATCACTGCCGGGCCTGTGTGTCTGGTGGTGGGGGATTCCTTTGGGATCTACCCCTGGTCTGGCTTGCCAGCTCGGATCAGGGTGACGAGTCCAAGGGTCAACTATGAAGTTCTAAGGATCTACGCCGGCTGGTGGCTTCGGCTGCTGGTGGTGGAGGTTTTTCGACGGAGAGTTTGATCCTGGCTCAGGACGAACGCTGGCGGCGTGCTTAACACATGCAAGTCGAACGGTGAAGCCCTTCGGGGTGGATCAGTGGCGAACGGGTGAGTAACACGTGAGCAA
>NZ_JBFNQN010000002.1:300000-386044 GCF_040796495.1 Kineococcus endophyticus
CCCCGAGCTCGTCGAGGAGGTCCGCGACGGTGAGCAGGACCCGGGTCCGCAGGCGCTGGGGGACGTCGTCGGAGAAGGCCGCGACGGCGTCGAGGGCGTGCTCGAGCGCGGTCGGACGGTCGCCGAGGTCGGTGAAGACGCGGGACAGGACCCACGAGGCGCGGACGGTGGCCTCGGCCCCGCGCCCCGTGGCGTCGGTCTCACCGAGCAGGCGCGTGACGATGTCGGCCGCACCCGCCGGGTCGCCGTCGCGCTGGACGGCTTCGGCCTCCCCGACCCGGGCGAGCGCGACGCTGACGTGGTCGCCCAGCAGCGCGGCACGGGCCGCGATGTCCCGGGCGCACGCCGCGGCCTGCGCCGGGTCGCGGCCCACGAGGTCGTCCAGGGCCTCCAGGTCGGCGTGCACCGAGGCCAGCTCGGCGGGCGTCGCGGCGTGGCCGACGGCAGGGCCCAGCGCGAGATCGCCGGTCACCGCCACCACCGCCTTCCGGTCTTCGGCCCCGAAGTGGACCTGTGGGGGGTGTCGGCAGGTGGGGAGCCCGGCTTGACCTCCTGCGACCGCTCTCCCCCGACCGGACTCAGCCGGTGACCAGCTGCAGACGGCGGGCCTGGTCGGAGGCGAACTTCCGCTCCGGGTCCACCGCGTCGCGCACCTTCCGCCAGGCCGGCAGCTCGGGGTACATCCGGGCGAACCGGTCGGCCGTGGTGCGCGAGTCCTTGGCCAGGTAGAGCCGGCCACCCGCGTCGAGGACCATCTCGTCGAGCAGGTCGCAGAGCTGGTCCAGGCCCTTCTTCACGGGCAGGTCGACCGCGAGGGTGTAGCCGCGCTGGGGGAACGAGAGCGGCGCGTCGTTGCCGTCGCCGAAGCGCTTGAGGACGTTGAGCGCCGAGATGTGGCCCGAGTCGACGATGGCCTCCATGCTCGCGCGCAGCAGGTCGGCCCGCTCGAACGGCACGACGAACTGGTACTGCAGGAACCCCCGCGGACCGTAGGCACGGTTCCAGTCCGCGAACAGGTCGAGCAGGTGGTAGAACTGCGTGATGTTCTGCACGACACCGGACTTGGTCTTCGACTTCCGGTAGTAGACCTCGTTCAGCGCCTTGGCCGTGAGGGTGTTGAGCATGCCGGGCGGGAAGACGTCCGGGAAGGTCGCGAGCTGCGGCGCGTCGAACTTCAGCGGGTCCTTGCGCAGTTCCGGCGGCAGGTCCGACAGCTTCGCCGACGAGCCGCGCAGCAGGAACCCGCGGCCCATGTGCGCGCCCTTGGTCACCGAGTCGAACCACGTCTTGGAGTACGTGTAGTTCTCGTCGTTGTGCTGCAGCCGCTCGAGCATGTCGTCGAAGTCGGTGGCCTGCTCGACGTCGGCGATGAAGTAGGACGTCTCGACGCGGTCGAGGCGGATCCTGGCGCGCAGGACGATCCCCGTCAGGCCCATGCCGCCCGTCGTGGCGAGGAAGAGCTCACGGTCCGGGCCGTCCGGCGTCAGCGTCCGGATCTGCCCGTCGGCGGTCAGCAGGTCCAGGGACAGCACGTGACGGGTGAAGGTGCCCTGGGTGTGGTGGTTGCCGCCGTGGATGTCGGCGCCGATCGCCCCGCCGACGGTGACCTGCCGGGTGCCGGGCAGGACGGGCACCCACAGCCCGTGGGGGACGACGGCCCGCAGCAGCTTGTCGAGGGAGCAGCCCGCGTCGACGTCGGCGACGGCCGCGTCGACGTCGATGTCGTGGATGCGGTCCAGCGCGGTCATGTCGACGACGAGCCCACCGGCGTTCTGCGCCGGGTCCCCGTAGGAGCGGCCCAGGCCGCGGGCGATGACCCCGCGCGGGCCGGACGTGCGGACCGCCTCGGCGATGACGTCGAGGTCGGCGGTGTGCAGCACCGTCGCCGTCGTCGGGGCCGTGCGACCCCAGCCGGTGAGGCGCTCCGTCCGGCGCTCGGCCCCGCCGGCGGACGGCGACGCGGAACGGGACGCGGACTTCAGACCGGGGATGCTCACCACGGGGGCGAGCCTAACGGCGGGCTCCGACACCGCCTCGTTCCCCGGCGCGGGACGGGCGGCCGCAGTCCCGGGTGGCAGACTCGCCGCGTGAGCCCTCGCACCCGTTCCGACGTCGCCCGCCTCGTGGACCACACGCTCCTGAAGCCGGAGGCGACCCCCGCGGACGCCGCGGCGCTCGTCGCCGACGCGCGGGAGCTCGGCGTCCTCGCGGTGTGCGTCTCCCCGACGATGCTGCCGCTGGCGGACACCGGTGAGCTGGTCGTGGCGACCGTCTGCGGGTTCCCCTCCGGCAAGCACACCAGCGCCGTGAAGGCGGCCGAGGCCGCCGCGGCCGTGCAGGACGGTGCGGACGAGGTGGACATGGTCATCGACGTCGGCGCGGCCCTGGCCGGGGACCTCGACGCCGTCCGCGACGACATCGCCGCCGTGCGGACGGCCGCGCCCGCGCCCACGGTGCTCAAGGTCATCGTCGAGTCCGCGGCCCTGCCCGACGACGTCCTCTCCGCCGTCTGCCGCGCGGCCGAGGCGGCCGGCGCCGACTTCGTCAAGACGTCCACGGGCTTCCACCCGGCGGGTGGGGCGACCGTCCACGCGGTCGAGGTGATGCACGCCGCGGTCGGCGGACGGCTCGGCATCAAGGCCAGCGGCGGGATCCGGACGACCGAGCTGGCGCTGGCGCTGCTCGACGCCGGCGCCACCCGGCTCGGGCTGTCCGGGTCGGCGGCCGTCCTGGGCGGCCTCTCGGACTGAGGGGCCCGCTCGGGCGCGCGAGGACGACGACGAGGACCCAGGGTGGACGCGTGGAGGGCAACGAGATGAGCGACGCGAACGGCATCGAGTGCTGGCTGACCGACATGGACGGCGTCCTCGTGCACGAGGAGCACGCCCTGCCCGGCGCCGCCGAGTTCCTGCAGCGACTGGCCGACGCGAGCCGCCGGTTCCTCGTGCTGACCAACAACTCGATCTTCACCCCGCGCGACCTGGCCGCCCGCCTGTCGCGCAGCGGCCTGGAGGTGCCGGAGGAGAACATCTGGACGTCGGCGCTGGCGACGGCCGACTTCCTCGCGCGGCAGATGCCGGGGGGTTCGGCGTACGTCATCGGTGAGTCCGGTCTGACCACGGCCCTCTACGAGGCGGGCTACACGATGACGGACACCGACCCCGACTACGTCGTGCTCGGCGAGACCCGGACGTACTCGTTCGAGGCGATCACCAAGGCGATCCGCCTGGTCGAGTCCGGCGCCCGGTTCATCGCCACGAACCCCGACGCCACCGGCCCCTCCAAGGAGGGGTCGCTGCCGGCGACGGGATCCGTGGCGGCGCTCATCACGCGGGCCACGGGCGCCGAACCGTACTTCGTCGGCAAGCCCAACCCGATGATGTTCCGCTCGGCGATGAACCGGATCGAAGCGCACTCGGAGACGACCGCGATGATCGGCGACCGCATGGACACCGACGTGGTCGCGGGCATCGAGGCCGGGTTGCGGACGTTCCTCGTGCTCACCGGATCGACGAAGCGCGACCAGGTGCGCCGGTTCCCGTTCCAGCCGCACCAGGTGGTCGACGGGATCGGTGACCTCGTCGACCTCGTCTGACGGCGGGGGTCAGACCTCCGCGCCGAGGACGTGCGCCATGACGCGGTGGCCGCGGGCCTCGTCGTGCCGGCTCTGCCGCTCCAGGGCGCGCGACAGCAGCAGGTGAGCGAAGGCGTCGGACGGGCTGCGGCGCACCAGGTCCCGCGCCTGCTCCTCGGCCTTGCCCAGCATCGCCGCGCCGAAGTAGCTGCGGGCGAGCAGTTCGCGCAGCGACCGGTCGTCGGGGTGCCGGCGCACCAGGGGTTCCAGCGACCGGACAGCGTCGGTGAACCGGCGCTCGTCGAAGGCGTCGCGGGCCATCTCGAAGCTCAGCAGGTCGATGTTCACGGATCCCACAACCCCCGCACCGAGCCGCTGATTCCGGATAGCCTCGGCGCGTGGCCGACGCCGACCTGACCGCCTCCCAGCACATCGACGACCTGGTGGCGAAGCACCCCGACTGGCGCGGGGAGCTGCTCGCCGCGTGCCGGCGGACGATCCTCGCCGTCGACGACGGCGTCGTCGAGGAGTGGAAGTACATGGGCGCGCCCGTGTGGTCGCGGCACGGCACGCTCATCGTCGGCGGCGTGTTCAAGGCCAAGGTGAAGATGGGGTTCCTGTGGGGCGCCTCGTTGGAGGACCCGAAGGGGTTGTTCAACGGCGAACTGGGCGGCAACCAGCGCCGGTCCGTGGAGTTCGCCGAGGGCGACGTCCTGGACGAGGAGGGTTTCGCCGACCTGGTCCGCGCCGCCATCGCCCACAACGCCGCGAAGGCGAGCACCCGGAAGCGGTAGCCCTCAGGCCCAGCCCAGCTCGTGCAACCGGGCGTCGTCGATGCCGAAGTGGTGCGCGATCTCGTGCACGACGGTGATCCCCACCTCGGCGACGACCTCGTCGCGGTCGCGGGCGATCGCGAGCGTCGGACGACGGAACACCGTGATGCGGTCGGGCAGGGCGCCCGCGGCCCACCAGCCGTCCCGCTCGGTCAGCGGTGTGCCCTCGTACAGCCCGAGGAGGTCCGCCTCGAAACCCTCCGGCGGGTCGTCCTCGACGAGGACGACGACGTTGTCCATCGCCCGGGCCAGCTCGGCGGGGATGCGGTCGAGCGCGTCCGCGACGGCTTCCTCGAACTCCGCGCGGGACATGTCGACCACGGCGGCTCAGCCGACGGCCAGCGCGCGCCGGCTGTCGAGCTCGCGCACCGCGACCCGTCCCCACCGCAGCCGCTCGACGAGGACGGCGTCCACCCCGAGGACCGCGTCCGCGAGCGCCGCCTCGGCGTGCAGGTGGACGAGGGCGGTGTCGCGGGCGAGGGCGGGTGTCTCGGCGCGCAGGACCACGACGTGCTCGAGCCCGGACGGCAGGCCGCGGGGCCGGCCGGCCGCGAAGCGCCGGTGCGCCACGACGGTGACCCGGTACCGGGGCTGCTTCACGGACTGTTGCGCGGTGCTCACGCACCGATGGTGTCGCTTCGTCCTCCAGCTGTCGAGCACGACGTCTCAGCTCCGTCTCAGGTCGGCGTCGGAGGGGGCTCCGCCGGGGGAACGAGGTGGCGCCGGGATCGGTTCGCCCCGCCCGCCGCGGGCTCAGCAGCACCGACCACCGGGCACTGCCGCCTTGGCGTCGGCGCGACGACGCTCGAACTCGGCCCGGCTGCCCGGCGGGTGACCGTGCCGGGCGCACCGGAGCAGGTGCGCCTCCCACCGGTCCTCACCGTCGACCTGCCGGCGGGCCCAGCGCAGTCCCGCCCGCACGCGGGGCAGCAGCCGGGTCACCGCTCCGCGCCGATCTCGGCGCGCAGGGCGTCGAGCTCGGCCCGCTCCCGCGCGGTCACGACGATCCCGGCCGGTTCGACCAGCGCGGACGGCACGGCCGGTTCCTCCGTCGTCGGCAGCTGCCCGGCGCGCAGGGCCCGGGCGATGACGACGGCCGCGTTGGCCGCCACGACGACGACGAGCAGGGCGAACAACGACTGCAGGACGCCGTTGACCGTCGAGTTCGTGACGACCTGCTGCATCTGCGCCGCGTCCTTGGCCGGGGCGAGCACCTCCCCCGCCGCGAGGGCGTCGGCGTACTTGGCCCGCTGCGCGAAGTACCCGATGGCCGGGTTGTCCGAGAACACCTTCTGGTAGCTGGCGGTCATCGTGACGACGAGGTCCCAGACGAGCGGCACGGCCGTGACCCACGCGTACCGGACCCGTCCGTGCTTGACGAGCAGCGTCGTCACGAGCGTCAGGGCGATGGCGGCGAGCAGCTGGTTGGCGATGCCGAAGAGCGGGAACAGCTGGTTGATGCCGCCCAGGGGGTCGGTGACGCCGGTGTAGAGGAAGTACCCCCACGCGCCGACGACGACGGCGCTGGCGAGGACGTTGCCCGGCCGCCAGGACAGGTCACCGAACTTCTTCCAGACGTTGCCGAGGGTGTCCTGGAGCATGAACCGCCCGACGCGGGTGCCGGCGTCGACGGCGGTGAGGATGAACAACGCCTCGAACATGATCGCGAAGTGGTACCAGAACGCCTGCAGCCCACCGCCGAACGCCTCATGGAAGACCTGCGAGATGCCGAGGGCGAGCGCGGGGGCACCGCCGGTGCGGGAGACGACGGACTCCTCGCCGACGGCTTGCGCGGCGGCCGCGAGCGTCTCGGGGGTCGCCGTGAAGCCGAGCCCGGAGACGAAGCTCGCCGCCGTCTCGACGGTGCCGCCCGTGGCCCCGGCCGGGGAGTTCACCGCGTAGTAGAGGCCCTGGTCGATGACGGAGGCGGCGATGAGCGCGCTGATCGCGACGAAGCTCTCCATGAGCATGCCGCCGTAGCCGATGAGCCGGACCTGCCGTTCCTTGGCCACCATCTTCGGCGTCGTGCCGGAGGAGATGAGGGCGTGGAACCCCGACAGCGCGCCGCAGGCGATGGTGATGAACACGAACGGGAAGAGCGAACCGGCGAAGACGGGCCCGTTGCCCTCCCGCGCGAAGGACGTGACCGCGTCGTTGGCCAGCACGGGCCGCGCGACGACGAGGCTGACCGCCAGGAGCGCGATGACGCCGACCTTCATGAAGGTGGAGAGGTAGTCGCGCGGGGTCAGCAGGAGCCAGACGGGCAGGACCGAGGCGACGAACCCGTACACGACGAGGGCCACCACGAGCGTCTCGGGCGAGAGGGTCAGCGACTCCGCCAGCCCCCAGCTCTCGACGTACCCGCCGCCGACGATGGCCAGCAGGAGGAGCACGACGCCGAGCGCGGTGGCCTCCAGCACCCGACCGGGCCGCAGGAAGCGCAGGTAGACGCCCATGAACAGGGCGATGGGGATGGTGAGGGCGATGGAGAAGACGCCCCACGGTGACTCCGCGAGCGCGTTGACGACGATGAGCGCGAGGACCGCCAGGATGATGATCATGATGGCGAAGACGGCGATGAGCGCTGCGATCCCGCCGACGACGCCGATCTCCTCGCGGACCATCTGCCCCAGGCTCTTGCCGCCGCGGCGCATCGAGAAGAACAGCACCGTGAGGTCCTGGACGGCGCCGGCGAAGACGACCCCGACGACGATCCAGATGGTGCCGGGCAGGTAGCCCATCTGAGCGGCCAGGACGGGGCCGACGAGCGGGCCGGCGCCGGCGATGGCGGCGAAGTGGTGCCCGAACAGGACGCGGCGGTCGGTGACCTCGAAGTCGACGCCGTTCTCGTACTTCTCCGCCGGCGTCGCCCGCCGGTCGTCGGCGCGCAGGACGCGGTAGGTGATGAACCGCGAGTAGAAGCGGTAGGCGATGGCGTACGAGGCGAGCGCCGCGAACAGCACCCAGAGGGCGTTGACGGACTCCCCGCGCGAGAGCGCCAGCACCGTCCAGCACAGCGCGCCGACGGCGGCGACGGCCGTCCAGACGACGACGGAACGGGGCGAGGGACGCCTGCGCGTCACCTCGAGGGCATCGGACTGCAACCGGCTCATCGCCGCCTCCTCGCGGTCGAGCGTCCTGTGGACCTGCTGAGCCTGGCACAGGCGCGGTGGGTGGGCGCGGACGCACGCCGGACCGGACGCGCACGCACGGAGGGGGGCCGCATCCGTGGCAGGATCCTCCGCGTGCGATTGGCTGAGCAGCTCGACGGCAAGCGGTTCCTCCTGACCGGGGTGACGGGCTTCATCGGTGAGGCGCTGCTGCAGCGCCTGCTCGTCGACCTGCCCTCCACGACCGCCGTCGCGCTGGTGCGTCCCAAGCCCGGCCAGAGCGGCGAGGACCGCCTCCGCTCGGTGCTGCGCAAGCCGATCTTCCGCGCCGCCGGTGAGGCCGACGACCTGCTGAAGACGCGCGTCGAGGCGCTCGAGGGCGACCTGTCGAACGTGCCCGAGCTGCCCTCCGACATCGACGTCGTCGTGCACTGCGCCGGGGACGTCTCGTTCGACCCGCTCATCCAGGACGCCTTCACGACCAACGTCACGGGGACCCGGGCGCTCGTCGAGCGCACGCTGGAGGCCGGCGAGCGCGGCGGCCGCACCGTCCACTACGTCCACGTCTCGACCGCCTACGTCGGCGGTCGCCGTCGCGGCGCCGTCCCCGAGCGGGCCGTGGAGCACCAGGTCGACTGGCGCACCGAGACCGAGTCGGGCCTGCGGCTGGCCGCGCGCATCGAGGAGGACTCCCGCCTCGAGGGTCGCCTGCGGGAGTTCCTGCGCGCCGCCGAGCGCGACCACGGCCGGGCGGGCCCGCTGAGCGTGGCCGCCGGCGCCGAGGAGCGCCGCGTCGCGTGGGTCACCGCGCAGCAGAAGGCAGCGGGCAAGGAGCGCGCCCGGACGCTGGGCTGGACCGACTGCTACACGTTCACCAAGGCGATGGGCGAGCGGCTCGTCGAGGAGATCGCGGCCCCCGTCATCCCCACGACGATCCTGCGTCCGAGCATCGTCGAGTCCGCGGTCAAGCACCCGCACCCGGGGTGGATCGAGGGCTTCAAGATGGCGGAGCCGATCATCCTGGCCTACGGCCGCGGGGAGCTCACCGAGTTCCCGGCGGCTCCCGACTCCGTCATCGACGTCGTGCCGATCGACCACGTCGTCAACGCGATCGTCGTGGCCGCCGCGACGCCGCCGCCGCTGTCGCAGCCGGCGTACTACCACGTGAGCTCGGGCAGCCGGAACCCGCTGACGTTCCGCGACGTGTACGAGTTCATCCGCGAGTACTTCACCGAGCACCCCTTCGACTCCTCCCCCGCCGTCATGCCGACGTGGGACTTCCCCGGCGGCCGCGCCGTCGAGCGCAAGGTGCGCGCCGGCGAGCTGCTGACGAGCGCGGGCAACCGCGTGCTGGCCCTGGCCCCGCGGTCGTCCCGGGTGCGCGAGGTCTCGCGCAAGCTCGACAAGGCCCAGGGCCAGGTCGAGTTCGCCCGGCGGTACATGGACCTGTACAAGGCGTACACGGAGGCCGAGCTGCGCTTCGTCGACGACCGGACCCTGGCGCTGCACCGGACTCTGGACCCGGCCGACGTCGAGATGTGGGGCTTCGACACCTCCGAGGTCGACTGGGACCACTACTGGCTCGAGTCGCACTGCCCGAGCGTCACGGCGCAGATGCGCAAGTACGACGAGATCCGCCGCCGGCGCACGCAGGCCGCCGCCAGCGGGCCGCGCGAGCTGCGCCCCGCGACCGAGGGGTCCGCGCCCGTCCTGGCCGTCTTCGACCTCGCCGGGACGCTGCTGCCGGGCACGGTCGTCGACACGTACCTGACGCTGCGGCTGTCCTCCCTGGACGCTCCCGCCCGCATCGCGGAGTTCGGCCGGATCATGCGTCACCTGCCGGGCTGGATCGCGGCCGAGCGCCGGGACCGCGGGAGCTTCCTGCGCTCGCTGTTCCGCGGGTACGCGGGCGTGGACCTGGACGCCCTGGAGGAGTACGTCGACGACGTCTTCGCCCCCTCCTTCCTGCAGCAGGTGTCCTCGGACGCGCTGCGCCGCATCCAGGCCCACCGCGACGCCGGGCACCGGACGATCCTCATGACGGGGGACGTCCGCCAGGTGACCCGCCCGCTGGAGGGGCTGTTCGACGAGGTCGTCTGCACCGAGCTCGACGAGGTGGTGCAGGACGGCCACCGGGTCGCCAGCGGCTTCCTCACGTCCCCACCCCTCGTCGGTGAGGCGCGCGCGGCCTGGCTGCGCCGGTACGCCGAGGTGGAGGGGGCCAACCTGGCCGCGAGCTACGCCTACGCCGACTCCCACGTCGACATCCCGCTGCTGAAGACCGTCGGCAACCCGAGCGCGGTCTCCCCCGACGTCCCGCTGTTCCGCGTGGCGCGCGCGTCCCGCTGGCCGGTGGCCGACTGGGCGGCCTCGTCCCCCACCCGCCGGCTGCGCGTGCCGCAGCAGGTGCTGGCGGGCACGGACTGAGGCCACGGATCGAGGACACGGGTGCAGGGGCCGGGTCGGTGGTGGCGGACCGGCCCCCGGGCGGGGGCCGTGGCAGGATGCCCCCTGTGAACTCCGCACCGCCAGTGACCGCCGGTGTGTCGAGGACCGAAGGATGGCGAGGCTGATGGGGATCCCGCGACCGACCCGGATCGTGCGCGCACTGCCGTTGCTGCGCAAGCACTCCACCGGACCGTCCGAGCCCGACGAGGGCGGCCGCTCGGTCCACCGCAACGACTGGGTGCGCTCGGGGCCGGCCACGGCCGTCCGCGCCACCCTGCAGCGCGGTCTGATGACCCCGCTCATGAAGTCCCAGGTGCGCATCCACGTGCACAACGTCGAGGCGCTGGACCGGCTCGGGACCGCTGCCGTCCTGGTCGCCAACCACTCCTCCCACCTCGACGCGCCCGTCATCCTCGAGGCGCTGGGGGCGCGCCGGCGCCGCCGGGTGGCCATCGCCGCGGCCGCGGACTACTTCTTCGACGTCTGGTGGCGCGCGGCGCCCTCGGGCCTCGTCATCGGCACCTACCCCCTGGAACGGCGCGGCGGTCGGGGCCCGAACCCGTCCTCCCAGCTGCTGGCGGACGGCTGGAGCCTGGTGATCTTCGCCGAGGGCGGGCGCAGCTACACGGGCGAGATGCGGCCCTTCAAGAAGGGGGCGGCCTACCTCGCGCTCGACGCCGGTGTGCCCGTCGTCCCGATCGCGCTGCGCGGCACCTTCGAGGCCATGCCCCCGAAGAAGAACTGGCCCGTCAAGGGCCGGCCGGACATCCACGTCACCTTCGGCGAACCCCTCCACGGTCGCGAGGGCGAACGCGCCGGCGACTTCACCACCCGCATCGAGGAAGCCGTCGCGAAGCTGCTCGCCAACAGCTGACACCCGGCCCCGCGCGTGATCTGCGTCACGAACGAGCGGTTGCGGCCGCTCAGTGCCGCGGGTCCAGGTCACGGGCAGGTCGCGGGACGGTGTACGCCAGGCCGCTGAGCCGTTACCGTCGGAACGTTCCCGGGGAACCCCGGGGACACGGCCGCGGAACGCCGAGTCCTGCCCACCGCGCCGGAAGCAGAGCCCGTGGGCAGGAGCGGGGGACCCACACGTTCCTCGGACGACCGCTCCGGCGGGAGTCCTCGGGGTGAAGCCGCGCCCACGCGGCCGGGTCAAACACCTTCGACCCGAACCCGACAGCTGACCTCGTAGGCGTTGGAGGTCACATGTCTGCGATCCGTCGCGCCCCCGCGCGCCACCGTGCGCCCAGCAACACCAAGCTCGTCCGTCGTGGCCTGCTCGCGACCGCCGCGGCCGGTGCCGCCGGCGCGGCGCTGCTCGCCCCGGTCTCCAGCGCCTCCGCGGCCCCCGTGCAGGAGTGGGACCGCCTCGCGCAGTGCGAGTCGACCGGCAACTGGCACATCAACACCGGCAACGGCTACTACGGCGGCGTCCAGTTCAGCGCCCGCACCTGGACCGGCTTCGGCGGCGGGCAGTTCGCCCCCCGCGCGGACCTGGCCTCCCGCGAGCAGCAGATCGTCGTCGCCGAGCGCGTGCTGGCCAAGCAGGGCTGGCGCGCCTGGCCGTCCTGCTCCCGCAAGCTCGGCCTGAGCGGCGCGGCCGACCCGGTCGGCATGGAGGCGGCGCTGCTGCACCCCGCCCCGGCTCCCGCCCCGGCGCCGGCTCCGGCCCCCGCGCCGGTCGTCGAGTCCGCTCCGGCGAGCGCCCGCACCCACGTCGTCGCCCCCGGCGACACGCTGTACCGGATCGCCGTCAACAACGGTGTCGCCGGCGGCTACGTGGCCGTGTGGAACGCCAACCGCGCCGCCATCGGTGACAACCCCGCGCACATCCGCGTCGGCCAGGTCCTCGTCCTGCCCTGACGCACCCCCGGGCCTGAGCGCCCGCAGACGTGACCCGCCCCGGGTCCGGCCTCGGCCGGGCCCGGGGCGTTCGTCGTCCGGGCGCTGGGAGCCGAGCGGGTCTCACGCGGTGACGTCCAGCTCGCAGGAGGACGTCCGCCGGCGTCGACTCACTCCAGGTAGTCGCGCAGCACGTTGGAGCGCGAGGGGTGACGCAGCTTGGACATCGTCTTGGACTCGATCTGCCGGATCCGCTCACGCGTGACCCCGTAGACCCTGCCGATCTCGTCGAGCGTCATCGGCCGATCCGTGACGAGGCCGAAGCGCATCGAGACGACGCCGGCCTCGCGCTCGGACAGCGTGTCCAGGACCGAGCGCACCTGCTCCTGCAAGAGCGTGAACGTGACGGCAGCCAGTGCGTCGACGGCGTGGGCGTCCTCGATGAGGTCACCCAACTCCGAGGTCCCGTCCTGCCCCAGCTGGGTGTGCAGCGAGATCGTGTCACGGCCGTGCTTCTGGAGGTCGGCGACCTTCTCCGGGGTCGTGTCGAGCCCTTCGGCGAGCTCGTCCACGGTGGCCTCGCGCCCGAGGTCCTGCATCACTTGCCGCCGCAAGCGTGCCAGCCGGTTGATGAGCTCCACCACGTGCACCGGAAGGCGGACAGTGCGCGCCTGGTCCGCCATGGCCCGCGTGATGGCCTGCCGGATCCACCACGTCGCGTACGTCGAGAACTTGAAACCCCGGGCGTGGTCGAACTTCTCGACGGCTCGTACGAGCCCCAGGTTCCCCTCCTGGATGAGGTCCAGGAAGAGCATCCCCCGACCCGTGTACCGCTTTGCGAGCGAGACCACCAGGCGCAGGTTGGCCTCGAGGAGGTGGTTCTTGGCCCGGCGGCCGTCCTCGCTGATCCATCGCAACTCGCGCGCGAGGACCGGGTCCAGCTCGTCACCCGCCAAGAGCTTCTGATCTGCGAACAGGCCGACTTCGATGCGTTGGGAGAGATCCACCTCCTGTTCGGCGGTGAGGAGGGCGACCCTGCCGATGAGCCGCAGGTAGTCCTTGACCGGGTCGCTGCTCGATCCGACCGTGTCCAGAGTCGCGATCGGACCGTCGTCCTCGTCCTCGAGGACGTCCACGGCGACCGGAGAGGCGTTCTGCTGCGGACCAGTCAGCCGAGCGGTTTCCCGCGGCTGCGTCAGGACGATCGGTGAGGACACGGGAAAACCCTTCGTCACGGTGCCGACACCAGCACGCGACGGTCGTCCCGCGCACCGGTCTGATGTCCAAGCACGCATCGACGGCTCTCGATGTACCCCTGAGCACGTCCATCACACCACGCTCAGCCCCGGAACACCATCGTCCCCCAGCGCCCTGGGCCGCCCCCTCTCGCGCTCAGCGCTCCGGACGGGGGAACCGACGCAGGTCGTCCACGGCGCGACGCTGGTCTCGCGCACGCGTTTCCTCGAGGTCCCACGCGTCGGTCGTCGACCTGTCGCTGAGGCCGGTCAGGCACGTCCGGCAGACAGCGCGACCGGCCCAGACGGTCACCGCGTCGAGTTCGGAACCGTCGGCCGCGAGGTGCTCCGCACAGAGGAGCCTCACCGCGGTCCTGCCCCACGCAGCGCTCGCACCGTCGTCGCAGCGGGCCCGTCCGCCGCCTGCAGGGGGTTCGTCGCGGCCAACGAAACCCGGTCGGCCTCCAGAGCGGCACTGGCACTCCCGGCGTCGGGGTGGACGGGGAACCGGAAGACCTGTCCACTGCGTCGCAGGCTCTTCGCCGTCTCACCCTCCCGGTCGTCGACGACCACGATACGGTGGCGCAACGACTTGGCACGAGACCTCCCCGCGGTCAAGGCCGTCAGTGCCTCGTCCGCGAACGAGGAAACCCCCCTCACGTCCAGCAGCACGTCGTGTCCGCCACCGTCCTGCACCGCCGCCAACAACTCGGCGAGCAACTCCGGCACCTCCGCCGGGCCGACGACCCCCTCGACGACGACGGTCCGTTCGTTCCCTCGCGTACTGCTGTGCAGCTCCATCGCGCGCTGTTCCCGTCCACTGGTGGTCGTTCTCCTCGCCGGCAGGTGTTCCCACCGACGCACGTGCGGACCCCGGAACCGCCGGTCACGACGGCTGCCGAGGCGTGGGCGCCGGTCACACCCCGCGTCAGAGGTCCTCCGGGTGGGCGGGGCCGACGGACGCCCCTCCATCAGCCCCCTCCTCGGAGCTCGCGCCGGCGCGCTGGTGGGGACGTGCGGTGGCGGTGCACGTGAGGCGCGCCCACAGACCGTCCGACCCGGCGAGGACGACCACGTCACCGACGTCGCCGGGCGACAGCCCCGCCTCGACGGCTCTGGCAGTGGCCCGGCGACGTAGATCAGCGCTGACCCGAGCCTCGTGCTCAGCCCAACTCCGGCCCCGCAGGACGCGGGAGACGACGATGGTGACGGTGGGGTCGGTCACGGGTGCTCCTGGCGACGTCCTGACGACGCGCGCACGCCTGCTGGTCACGATGCCTTCCCGGCCACGCTCTGACCCACCGGGTGGTGCCCACGGCTCCGTGTCCCACCAGTGTGCGGCACCGGCGCCCGCGCGGCCCGTCGAGCCGCCGGGACGTCGGCCTTTCCCGGCGAAGCCGCCGACGCCGGTCGGTCGGTCGCCGGGTGGCTACCCTGGGCTGGTGCGCCAGTGGCCCGGGAAGGGCGAGGACGCCGACAGCAGGCCGGTGGACGGGGCCGCGAGGGTGCCGGGTCGACTGGACCTGCCGGTCGTCGCCCACGAGGGCCCGGTGGCAGTGCTCGTCGTCGACGTCGTCGCCGAGCAGGTGCTGTCCGGCAACGACGCGGCCCGCCGGCTGGCCCCGGGTCTGCACCTTCCAGCGGCCGTGGAGGACTGGTCCCGCGCAGCGGGTCTGGAGGCCGCCCCGGGCGGGCTCGACGGCCGGGACGGCACCTCGTTGCTGCGCGTGGCCGCGGGTGGTCCTGAGCCCGGGCAGCAGACCACGGCCCTCCTGCACCGTGTCGCTGCCCACGCAGGTGAGGCCCTGTGGGCGACCGGTGCGCCGCTGCACGGCGCACCGCCGCCACTGCAGACCCGGTCGCTGCTCGTCCTGGTGCCTGTCGACCTCCCGGACGCCTACGGGACCCGGGCAGGGGCCGGCCGCGACCACGGCTCGGTCCTGTCCAGCGGCCTGGCCCTGACCCTCTCCGACCCCACCGTCGAGGGGGACCCCCTGGTGTGGGTCTCGTCCACCTTCACCCAGCTGACCGGCTGCACCTCCTCCGACGCCGTCGGCCGCGACCTGCTGTTCTGGACCGGGCCCGACACGGACCCGCACGCCCTGGCCCGACTGCGTGGCGACCTCGTCCGGACGTCCCGTGGGGCAGTACCCGCCGAGGAACCCGCCGCCGACGCGATCCGCGAGACGTTGCTGGCCCACCGTCGCGACGGGTCGGCGTTCTACAACCACCTCACCGTCCTCCCCGTCCTGGACGAGGACGGCGGCACCGCTCACCGGATCAGCCTGCAGAGCGACGTCACCGCTCACGTCCTCGCCCGGCACGAGCGCGCCCGGGAACGGCGAGACACCGACGAGCGCCTGGACGCAGCCCGCCAGGCGCAGACCGCCGCCGAGGACGCCGACCGCTCAGGGCGTCTGCTGCTGACCTTGTCCGAGGCCCTGACGGCGACGACCACCGTGGCGGAGGTCGCCGCCACGATCGCCGACGTCGTGACCGTCGAACTGGGCGCGACCGGCAGCGGTCTGCTGCTGGCCGATGCCGCCCGCACTCGGCTGGACCTCGTGAGGTCCGCCGCCGCCCCTACCCCCGCCGACGGAGTGTGGTCGCGCATCGGCTGGGGCGACGACGTCCCTCCGGCCCAGGCGGTGCGCCAGCGAGCGGCGGTGTTCTCCGGCGACGGCACCGCGTCGCGGGCAGCGGATCCCGTGACCGCCGCGCACGTCGGGCCCGCAACGGTGGGAGCCAGCGCGAGCCTGGCCCTCATCAGCGCCGGCGAGGTCATCGGGGCGGTCTTCCTGTCCTGGGCCGAGCCCCGCCCCTTCTCCAGTCGACATCGAGCGGTGCTGCAAGCGCTGGGCCGGTACACCGCGCAGGCCGTCCAGCGCGCGGTGCTGGCCGCGGAACGCAGGAGCGCCGCCGAGGTGCTGCAACGGTCGCTCCTGACCCGGCTGCCCGAGCCGGACCACCTCGAACTCCGGTCCCGCTACGTACCTGCCGCGGCCGGCGAGCACGTGGGCGGGGACTGGTACGACGCCATCGTCCAGCGGGACGGGTCCACAGTGCTGGTCATCGGCGACGTCACCGGTCACGACATGGCCGCGGCCGCCCACATGGGCCAGATGCGCGGACTGCTCAGGGCGTTCGCCTACGACCGCGACGAACCCCCCGCCCAGGTGGTGACCCGTCTGGACCGGGCTCTGGCCGGCTTGGGCGTCGACGGCCTGGCCACGCTCGTCCTGGGCCGGATCGAGCAGGTCCCCGCCGACACCGCGCAGGCCGGTGCTGCCGGTGGACGCGGGCTGCGTCGACTGCGGTGGACCAACGCCGGGCACCCGCCGCCCCTGCTGCTGCTGGCTGACGGGTCCACGCAGGTGCTCACCAGCGAAGCGGAGATGCTCATCGGACTCCTGCCGGACGCCGAGCGCAGCGACCACCTCGTGGCGCTGCCGCCGGGGTCGACGGTGCTGCTGTACACCGACGGCCTCATCGAGCACCGCGGCCGCAGCCTCGAGGACGGCATCGACGACCTGCGTCGGGTCTTGAGCTCGTGCCGTGACCTCTCGGTGGAGGAACTGCTGGACCGCGTCGTGGTCGATCTGGTCGGGGACTCACCGGAGGACGACTGCGCGATCCTGGCCGTGCGGGCCCATCCGGAGGACCGTCCCCGCCCGGCCGAGGCCGCAGGGCGTCGGGTGGTCTGACCACCGGCCCGCCCAGCGTTCAGGGCTGTTGCCCGAAGACGTGCCGCCGCACCCACGCGTGCATCGCCACGGCGGCGGCGGCCCCGACGTTGATCGACCGCGTCGACCCGAACTGCGCGATGGCCAGCACGTCGACGCAGTGGGCGACGGCCTCGTCGGTCAGCCCGGGGCCCTCCTGACCGAAGAGCAGGACGCACTTGCGCGGCAGGTCGTAGGTCTCCAGCGGCACCGACCCCTCGACGTTGTCGATGCCGACGACAGGCAGTCCACGGTCGGCCGCCCACGCGGCCAGCGCCGCCACGTCCTCGTGGTGGTGGACAGACAGGTAGCGGTCGGTGACCATGGCGCCGCGCCGGTTCCAGCGGCGGTGACCCACGACGTGCGCGCCCGCGGCGTTGACGGCGTTCGCCGTCCGCACGACCGAGCCGATGTTGGCGTCGTGCTGCCAGTTCTCCACGGCGACGTGCAGCGGGTTCCGCCGCGTGTCGAGGTCGGCGACGATCGCGGCGTTCGACCAGTACCGGTACTCGTCGACGACGTTTCGGCGGTCACCCTCGGCGAGCAGCTCCGGGTCGAACCGCGGGTCGTCGGGCCAGGGCCCCTCCCAGGGCCCGACACCGACGACCCGCTGCTCCCCCTGCTGCTCCGGCACCCGCCGATCCTGCCAGGTGTCAGGCCACCTTCCGCCACGCGGACTTCAGCCCGAGGGACCGTCCCGTCTGCAGCAGGCTGTTCTCGTACAACCGGCGGGCGATGCTCACGAAGAGGACGGCGGTGAGCGCGATGATCCCGAGCGAGACCAGCGGTTCCCACAGCGCGACGTCGCCCTGGACGACCCGCTTCGGCATGACCATCGGCGACGTCAGCGGGACGTAGCTGAGGACGGTCTGCAGCGTCCCCGGGTCGTTGGTGAAGAACGTGGCGAAGAACGGCAGCATGACGAACATCTGCACCGGCGTCGCGGTCGACTGCAGGTCCTCGAGCCGACTGGCCATCGCGCCGGCGGCGGCCCACAGGCACGACAGCATCGCGAACCCGAAGACGAAGAACACGAGGAACCAGACGGCGGCCGACGGGATCCCGGGGATCGAGGACAGCAGGTCCGGCTGCGCCACGGACAACGCGCCCACCCCGGCCCCCACGAGCAGGAGCACCTGGCAGAACGCGAGCAACCCGTTCCCGGCGATCTTGCCGATGAGCAGCTGCCGCACCGGGACGGTGGTGACGAGCAGTTCGATGACGCGGGTCTGCTTCTCCTGCACGACGCTCTGCGCGATGGAGTAGCCGAAGATGATGACGATCTGGAAGAAGATGATCGCGAACGCCAGGCCGAGCAGGTAGACGGTGATCGGGTCGACGGCGTTCGGGGCCAGCAGGCGGGTCGCGGGCGGGGGCAGGGACAGGACGCGTCCGACGTCGGTGCCGCTGACGCCGAGGCTCTCGAACCCGGACACCGTCTGGGCGGTGCTGACGCGGTTGCGCAGAACGGTGGACAGGGTGTCGGACACGCTGCGGTCGCCGACGATCGACGCCGTGCCCCCCTGGACCACGACGGCCGCGTCCACGTCCCCGGCCCGGACCGCGGCCTCGGCCGCGGCGACGTCGGCCTCGTCGCGCAGGTGGATCCGGGTTCCGGAGTCCTCCGTCGGCAGGGCCGTCGCGACGAGGGGCTTGGAGTCCGCGGTGACGGCGACGTCGTAGTCGTCCGTTCCCCCGGAGAACACCCCCGGCAGCACGGCGGCGGCGGCGACGATGAGGAACAGGAACAGGGTCGAGAAGATGAACCCCTTGTCGCGCAGCCGCTCCGTCATCTCGCGCTGGGCGACGATCCGCCACTGACCCCTCACCGGGACACCTCCTGGAACAGTTCGGACAACGAGGGCAGCAACGGCGCGAACGAGCGCACCGGACCGCGGCGGACCGCTTCCGCGAGCACGGTCTGGTCGAGGTCGGGCGCCCCGGACAGTTCGAGGACGACTCCGTGCCGGCGGTGGTCGACGATCCGCACACCGGCAACAGCGTCGAGCCAACCGAGGTCCCCCTCGGCGACGAGTTCGTACCGCGACCCGGCGCGCTGGCGGCGCAGCTTCTCGGGTTCCCCGGACGCGACGACGCGGCCGGCGTGCAGGATGACGAGGTCGTCGCACAGGCGGTCGACGAGGTCGAGCTGGTGACTGGAGAACAGGACGCCGACGCCCGCTGCGGTCTTCTCCCGCAGCAGGTCGGCCATCGCGTCGACCGCCAGCGGGTCCAGACCGGAGAACGGTTCGTCGAGGACGAGGAGTTCGGGGTCGTGGACGAGGGAGGCCGCGACCTGGACGCGCTGCTGGTTCCCCAGCGACAGCGATTCGAGCTTGTCGCGGGACCGGTCGCCCAGGCCGAGGCGGTCCAGCAGGTCCTGCCCGCGACGCGTCGCCACCCCGCGGTCCACGCCGTGGAGGCGGGCGAGGAACACGAGTTGCTCCAGCAGCCGGCCCTTGGGGTAGAGGCCGCGTTCCTCGGGCATGTACCCGAAGCGCCGGCGGGTCGCTAGGTCGGGCGTCTTCCCGCGGAACGTGACCGACCCGGAGTCGGCGGCGAGGACCCCGAGGGCGATGCGCATGGTGGTGGTCTTGCCGGCGCCGTTCGCACCGACGAAACCGACCATGCGGCCGTCGGGCACGCTGAGGCTGACGTCGTCGAGGGCGAGACGCTCCCCGAAGCGGCGGGTGATGGTGTCGAGGACGAGCACCCGCCCGAACCTAGGGGCCGACCGGGGGCAGCCGCGTCCACCGAACGTCTACCGGAACGGCACTCGTTCCCCCTCGACGGTGGGATGCAGTCTCACGGCCGTGGCCTTGACCGCCAGGTGGACCGCGGCCCCCGGCACGAGGTCGAGTTCCGCCGCGGCGGCGACGGTGACGTCGGCCAGCACGTCGTGCTCGGGCAACGGGTTCAACCGGGCCCGCACCCGGACCACCTCACCGCGCGGGCTCACGTCGGCGACGGTCGCGGCCCAGCGGTTGCGCGGGCTGCCGCCGGGGTCGGTGACGTGCACGGCGACGGCCGACGGGCTGAAGACGGCGACCCCCGGGCGGCCGGGGGCGGCCGGCCCGTCGCCGGACAACCCCGTGACCAGCCCCCCGTCGGGGGTCCGCAGCCCGTCGGCGGTGAACACGCCGGGGAGCAGGTCCAGGCCGGCCAGCTGCGCGGCGAAACGGCTGCGGGGCGCGGTGAGCACCTGCTGCACCGGCCCTTCCTCCACCACGCGGCCGCCGTCGACGACGACGGCCCGGTCGGCGAGCGCGAGCGCGTCGAGGGGTTCGTGGGTGACGAGGACCGCGGACCGCTCACCCCGGCCCAGGACGCGGCGCAGCACCTGCCGGACTTCGGGGGCGGCGGCGACGTCGAGCGCGGCGAGAGGTTCGTCGAGCAGCAGCAGGCGGGGGTCGGCAGCCAGGGCGCGGGCGATCGCCACGCGCTGCGCCTGACCACCGGACAGCGCCCGCGGTCGCCGGTCTGCGAACCCGGCCATCCCCACCTCCGCGAGCACGTCGGCGGCGCGGGCGCGGGCGTGCGCCCGGGACGCACCGGCACTGCGCGGGCCGAAGGCCACGTTCGCGGCGACGTCGAGGTGGGGGAACAGCAACGGTTCCTGGGCCAGCAGCCCGACCCCGCGCCGGTGCGGGGGCAGGAAGACGCCACGACCCGCGCCCCCGACGTCGGCCAGGACGGTGCCGCCGAGCTCGATGCGTCCGGACGTCGGACGGAGCAGCCCGGCGAGCAGCGCCAGGAGCGTCGACTTCCCCGCCCCGTTGGGCCCGAGGACCGCGACGACCTCTCCCGCCGCGACGTCGAGGGCGATGTCGAGGTCGCGCGGTGCGAAGCGGACGTCGAGGTGGAGCGTCACACGGTGCTCCGCCGGCCGCGGACGGCGACGACGACCACCACGGCGACCACGACGAGCAGCAGCGACAGCGCGGCCGCGGCGTCCGGGTCGGTCTCGCGCTGGACGTACACCTCGAGCGGCAGCGTGCGGGTCACCCCCTGCAGGCTGCCCGCGAACGTGAGCGTGGCGCCGAACTCCCCCAGCGCCCGGGCGAACGCGAGCACCGCACCGGACAGCAGGCCAGGCGCGACGAGCGGGACGGTGATGCGCACCAGGACGCGTCCGGGCCGGGCGCCGAGCGTCGCGGCCACGGACTCGTAGCGGTCGCCCGCGGTGAGCAGCGCCCCCTCCAGGCTGAGCACGAGGAACGGCAGCGAGACGAACGTCTGCGCCAGGACCACGGCCGCGGTGGTGAAACCCACCTCGACGCCCAGCACGGACAGGGTCGGGCCGAGCAGCCCGCGACGGCCGAGCGCCCACAGCAGCGCCAACCCGCCGACGACGGGCGGCAGGACGAGGGGCAGCAGCACGACCGAGCGCAGCACCCGGGCCCCGGGGACGCGACCGCGGGCCAGGACGAGGGCCATCGGCACGCCGAGCAGGACGCAGAGCACCGTGCTCGCCGACGCCGTCCGCAGGCTCAGCTGCAACGCGGTGAGGGCCGAGTCCGACGTGACGAGCGCCGGGAACCTCGACCACGGAACCCGGGAGAGGATCCCGAGCAGGGGCAGGACGAACAGGAGCAGCCCGATCGCCGCGGGGACGAGGACCCAGCGGGGCAGCACGCTCCCCTCCACCGCACCGCCCCGCCGGACCGGAACCCTCCGGGCGGTCACGGCGCGCCGAACCCCGCGTCCTGCAACACGTCCCGCCCCTGCGGACCCGACACGAAGTCGACGAAACCCTTCGCCAGCGAGGCGTCGGCGGCGTCCTTCAGCGCGGTCACCGGGTAGGTGTTCACGGCACGGGAGGACTCGGGGAACTCCACGCCCGTCACCGCGTCGCCCGCGCCGCGCACGTCGGTGACGTACACGAGGCCGGCGTCGGCCTCGCCGGCGGTGACCTTGCCGAGGACGTCCGTCACCGAGTTCTCCTCGCTGACGGGGGCGAGCGTCACACCCGTCGACCTCTCCACCGTCTCGGTCGCCGCCCCGCAGGGGACCTGCGCGGCGCACACGACGACCTTCAGACCGGGACGCGCGAGGTCCGCGAAACTCCGGACCCCCGCGGGGTTCCCGGGCGGTGTCGCGATCTCCAGTACGTTGGTGGCGAAGTCCACCGGATCCCCCGCGGTCAGGGACTGACCCGTGACCTTCGCCATGTTCTTCTCGTCGGCCGCGGCGAACACGTCCGCGGGGGCACCCTCGCCGATCTGCGTCGCGAGGTCGGAGGAACCGGCGAACGAGAACGTCACGCGGACGCCGGGGTTGGCGGCCTCGAACTCCTCGCCGATCCTCGTGAACGTCCCCTTCAGCGAGGCGGCCGCGAACACCGTGAGGGTCCGTTCGGCGGGGGAATTGCTCGTCGCACCGGTCGCGGAGCCGCCGCCCGCGCCGCAGGCCGCCAGGAGGGCCACCACGAGGAGACCCGGGAGCGCGCGGAGCCTCACGAGCGGCCGTCCGGGGTCTCGACGATGACGGTGGTGGCCTTGACGACCGCGGTCGCGCGACTGCCGGGTTCCAGGCCGAGTTCGGTGGCCGCCTCGGAACTCATGAGGGAGACGACGCGGTGCGGTCCGCACTGCATCTCGACCTGGGCCATGACCCCGTCGGCGACGACGCGGGTGACGAGGCCGGCGAAGCGGTTGCGGGCCGACCGGGCCACGGTCGTCGTGTCGGTCGCGGCTCCGGCGGCGTTCTCGACGGCGAAGGCCGCCAGCGCCGCCCCGTCGACGACGGTCCGGCCGGAGGCGTCCTTGCTGCTCGGGAGCGCGCCGCTGTCGGCCCAGCGCCGGGCGGTGTCGTCGGAGACGCCGAGCAGGTCGGCGACGTCGCGGATGCGGTAGTCGGGCACCTGACGATGATATCCCGCACGTGCGGCTCAACGACGGCCAGACGGCCGCAGGTGCGGCGTCAGACGTGCCGCTGGAGCACCTCGGTCATCTCCGGCAGGCCGAACACCTCCGCCACGGCGAGTCCGGACTGCCGTCCGAGCGCGGGATCCGCCCCCGCGGCGAGGAGCATCTCCACGACCGGCCGGGACTGCCGGAAGACCGCCGCCCCCAGGGCCGTCTGCCCCTTGTCGTTGACGCGGGCGTGGTCGGCGCCGCGGTCGAGCAGGGCGCGGACCACTTCGGCGTGCGCGTGGTAGGAGGCGAGGATCAGCAGGGTGTCACCGGCGGAGTTCGTCAGGTCGGCGGGCACACCCGCGTCGATGCGGGCCGCGAGGGCGGCGGTCGCTCCCTCCCGGGCGAGGTCGAAGGTCTCGTGCAGGAACGCGAGTTCGGCCTCGGTCAGCCCGTGGGTCACGTCCGGAGCGTATCCGGGGACGGTGGGGGTAGCGCCCGCACGGGGACCCGACGTACGGTTGCTGAACCGGTTCGGTTCGAGAGCCCGGACCGGGGACGAGGGCGTCCAGGCGGACGTCCGCCACCTCTGGAAGGACGAGCTCCGCTCATGACCCCACCCACCACCCTCGACGCGTCGCGGATCTCGGTGCAGCTGTACACCGTGCGGGAGGCGTTGGCCGCCGACCTGGACGGCACGCTGGCCCGGCTGGCCGCGATCGGGTTCACCCAGGTCGAACCGTTCGGGCTGACGCAGTCGGCGACCACGTTGGCGCCGGCGTTGGCCGCGCACGGGTTGTCGGCGCCCTCGGCGCACACCTCGGTGATCGGCGCGGACCTGGACGCGGTCCTGGCCGCGGCGGCGGCCACCGGCACCACGCTGGTCATCGACCCCCACGTGGACCGCGCCCGCTGGACCACGGCCGAGGACGTCGCGGCGATCGCGGCGGAGTTGAACACCGCCGCGCAGCGGGCCGCCGACGCCGGCGTCACCATCGGCTACCACAACCACGAGTTCGAGCTGGAAACCCGCATCGGCGGCCGGCCGGCGTTGGAGGTGCTGGCCGACCACCTGCACCCTGCCGTCGCGTTGGAGGTGGACACGTACTGGGCCGTGGTCGGTGGGGTGGACGTGCCGGACCTGCTGGACCGGTTGGGGTCGCGGGTCAAGGCCGTGCACCTGAAGGACGGCGACGGCTCGCGCGACAACACCAAGCAGGTGGCGTTCGGGACCGGCGCGATCGACACCGGCGCGATCCTGGCCGCGTGCGGGAACGTCGAGCTGGGGGTCCTCGAACTGGACGACACGACCGGGGACATGTTCACCGCCGTGCAGGACAGCTACACCAACCTCACCAAGGCGCTCTCGTGACCGCCCGCACCGGCCCCGTCGGCATCGGGATCATCGGAGCGGGAGTGATCTCCGGCACCTACCTGGAGAACCTCACCTCCTTCCCCGACGTGCAGGTCCACGCCATCGGCGACCTCTACCCCGAAGCCGCCGCCCGCCGGGCCGCCGAACACGGCGTGCCCGCCCACGGCGGCATCGACACCGTCCTCTCCCACGAGGACGTCGAGATCGTCATCAACCTGACGATCCCCGCCGCCCACGTGGAGGTGTCGCTGGCCGCGATCGGCGCGGGCAAGCACGTGTGGTCGGAGAAGCCGGTCGCCCTGGGCCGTGAGGGTGGGGCACGGTTGATCGCGGCCGCGCAGGCGGCGGGGGTGCGGTTGGGCTGCGCGCCGGACACGTTCCTGGGGGTGGGGTTGCAGACGGCGTTGGCGGTGCTGAGGCGGGGGGACATCGGCACCCCGTTGAGCGCGTTGACGTTGATGCAGTCCCCGGGGCCGGAGTCCTGGCACCCCAACCCGGCGTTCTTGTTCCAGCACGGTGCCGGGCCGTTGTTCGACATCGGCCCGTACTACCTGACGACGCTGGTGCAGGCGTTCGGGCCGATCACGCAGGTCGCGGCGGTGGCCGGGACGTCCCGGGCGCAGCGGACCATCGGGTCCGGGCCGAAGGCCGGGGAGGTGTTCGAGGTGACGGTGCCCACCCACGTCAGCGCGTTGACGCGGTTCGCCGGTGGCGCCTCGGCCAGCAGCATCTTCTCCTTCGACTCCCCGTTGCCGCGGCACGGGTTCGTGGAGATCACCGGGACCGAGGCGACGTTGGCGTTGCCGGACCCGAACAACTTCGACGGGGACCTGCGGATCCGGCGCCGCGACGGTGAGGACTGGGAGACGGTCGCCTCGACCAAGGCGCTGTCGACGCGGGGAACGGGGGTGCTGGAGATGGCCCGCGCGGTGCGCGAGGGTCGTCCGCACCGGGTGCAGGGGGCGTTGGCCCACCACGTGGTCGATGCGATGGTCTCGATCGCCGAGTCCGCCCAGACGGGTGCGTTCGTGCCGGTCACCAGCACCGCGGCCCCGGCCGAGCTGCTGCCGGCCGACTGGGACCCCACCACCCGCACCGTGTGAGGGAGCGCGTCGTCCGGCACCGGGAGGCCGGACGACGCGCACCACCCACCCGGACGGCGTCCGACGAGCGGGTGGTCCTGACGGGCGGCACGTCATCCTCTGGGCTGATCTCCAGGCCGAGGCGCCCGGGCACCGCGTCCCGGCACTTACCCTGGGGTCGTGTCCTTCCTCGCCGAGTTCTCGGCTGCCCTGGGGTCCGCCGCACCTGCCGCCGCTCCGGCCCTGCTGCCGGACTGGGCGAACCCCGAGAGCTTCCTCGACTCCCTGGGCATGGCCGCGCTGTGGGTCTCGGTGGCGATCGTGTTCGTCGAGTGCGGGTTGTTCATGTTCTTCCTGCCCGGCGACTCCCTGCTGTTCACGGTCGGCCTGTTCACCCACTCGGGGATCCTCAAGGACCCGCTGTGGGTCTCGTGCCTGCTGCTGTCGGTCGCGGCCTTCCTCGGCAACGCGGTCGGCTACGAGATCGGCAAGAAGGCCGGTCCGGCGATCTTCCAGCGCGAGGGCTCGAAGCTGCTGACGCCGAAGCGCATCAAGCAGACGCACGACTTCTTCGAACGCTACGGCGCCCGCGCGATCATCCTCGCGCGCTTCGTGCCGGTCGTCCGCACCTTCATCACGCTCGCCGCCGGCGCCGGCGCCATGCCCCGCCGCGTGTTCCTCACCTTCTCCGCGATCGGCGCCGTGCTGTGGGCGACCGGGATCACGCTCCTCGGCTACGCCCTCGGCAGCGTCAAGCTCATCCGCGAGAACCTCGAGCTCGGGCTCCTCCTGCTCGTCGTCCTCTCGCTCATCCCGGTCGGCATCGAGTACGTGCGCGACCGCCACAAGCAGCGCCGGGCCGGCACGCTCCCCCGCCAGGGCGGCGCCACCGAGAGCCAGACCCCCG
This sequence comes from Kineococcus endophyticus, assembly GCF_040796495.1. Classification (NCBI taxonomy): domain Bacteria; kingdom Bacillati; phylum Actinomycetota; class Actinomycetes; order Kineosporiales; family Kineosporiaceae; genus Kineococcus; species Kineococcus endophyticus. The sequence continues at coordinate 325,987 of NZ_JBFNQN010000002.1, forward strand.
AGAACCAGCACTGACCCCCACCGGGCAGGATGTCCGGGTGCCGCGCCAGCGCCTGCTCCTGTCCCTGCGGTGGGGCGACATGGACGCCTACCGCCACGTGAACAACGTCGAGCTGCTACGGCTGCTCGAGGAGGCCCGCGTCCGGGCCTTCGGCATGGCCTCCCCCGACGGCTCCGCGCCGATGCTGGCCACGGGCATGGTCGTCGCGAAGCACACGATCGAGTACAAGGCGCCGCTGGACTACCGGATGGAACCCGTGGCCGTGGACCTGTGGGTGGGCCGCGTCGGCGGGGCCAGCTTCGAGGTCGACTACGAGGTCTGCGAGCCCGACCCGCCCGTCACGGGGACGCCCACGACGTACGTCACGGCGTCGACGGTGTGCGTCGCCTACGACTTCGCCTCCGGCCGTCCGCGGCGCCTCGACGACGACGAGAGGGCGCGGCTCGCCACCCTGGCCGTGTGAGGCTGCCCTTCCCAGTGCGAGGATCGACCGGTGTCCGACTGGCTCGCCCACCTCGCCGACCCCCCGTTGGAGGACCTGGGCGCCGTCGGTCTGTACCTCCTCGTCTTCGGCATCGTCTTCGCCGAGACGGGCACCCTCGTCGGGTTCTGGCTGCCGGGCAGCAGCGTCCTCTTCACGGCGGGGCTGCTGGCCGCCCGCGACGACTCGCCGCTGTCGCTGCCGGTCCTCGTCGTCGGCGTGACGCTGGCCGCCATCCTCGGTGACACGGTCGGCTACTGGTCCGGCCGCCGGCTCGGGCGTCCCTGGCTCCTGCGCCGCGCCGGCAAGGCCGCGCACCACCTGCCGAAGGCCGAGGCGTTCTACGAGAAGTACGGCTGGTTCGCCGTCGTCGCCTGCCGGTTCATCCCCTGGCTGCGCGCCTTCACCCCGATCATCGCCGGGACCGCGGCCATGCCGTACGCGAAGTTCGCGTCGGCCAACGTCGTCGGCGCGCTGTGCTGGGGGGCGCTGCTCGTCCTGGCCGGGTACGCGGCCGACTCCCTGCCCTGGGTGCGGACGCTCGCCTACTCCATCGCCGGCGTCGCGATCCTCGCCTCGATCGTCACCCCGCTCGTCTCCTGGATCCGCCGGCGGCGGGCCCGCGCCCGCTCGTGAGCGACCCGCTGCCCGTTCCGGCCCGCGCGGTCCGGACGGAGCTCGTCGTCGAGCGCTCCCGCTTCCTCACCACCCTGGAGCCCGTCGCGTCGGTGGCGGCCGCCGACGACGTGGTGGCACGGGTGCGCCGGGAGTTCCCCGACGCCCGGCACCACTGCACGGCCTGGGTGCTCGGCGAGGACGGCCAGGAGCAGCGCTCCTCCGACGACGGTGAACCCGCCGGGACGGCCGGCGCGCCGATGCTCACGTCCCTGCGGGGTGCGGGCGTGACCGACGTCGTCGCCGTCGTGACGCGCTGGTTCGGCGGGACGCTGCTCGGGACCGGCGGGCTGGTCCGCGCCTACGGCGGCTCGGTGAGCGCCGCCGTCGCCGAGGCGGGCACGGTGCAGCGTCGCCGCGTCGACCTGGTCCGGGTGTCGGCAGGCCTGGCCGACGGCGGGCGCGTGGAGGCGGAGCTGCGCCGGTCGTTCGCGGTGGAGGACGTCGAGTGGGCCGGCGACGGCTGGCACGCCGTCGTCGCGGTGGCCGCGGGCGGCGCCGACGCGCTCGCCGCCCACCTCGCCGCGGCCTCACTCACCGTCACCGTCGAGGGCCTCGGGCCCGCTGTCCGCCCCGCCCGCGGGGTGGGGGATCGTTGACGCAGCCGGCTCGACCTACGAGCCGGGCGACGCAGCGAGCCCGCAGCACGGGAAGCAGCCCGGTCGAACTCGCTGACGCGGCTAGCTCACCCGATGAGCCCGATGCGTCAACGATCCCGACGGCTGGCGGCGACCGTGAGGCGGACACCCACGGTGACGTCGACGCCCCCGGGCCGGCCGGCGAGGACGGCGTCGAGCCGCGCGTCGAGGGCGGCCGGGTCGACGTGGTGGGCGCTGGGGCCCATGAGCACGAGGGCGCGCAGGCTCTCCCGGTCCAGCGTCCGGGTGAAGCGCAGCTCGTCTTCGGTGAGGATCTCGAAGCCGGTGAGGTCGGCGTGCAGGCGCTCGGCCTTGCGCTCCTCCACCCCCACCATGCCCAGGGCCTCGCGCACCTCCTCGAGGTGCTCGGCCAGCGGCGTCACGACGACCCACCGGCCGCCGGGTCGCAGCACGCGGGCGACCTCGGCGACGCCGCGCGGCGCGAACACCGTCGTCACGAGGTCGACGGACCCCGCCGCGAAGGGCAGTCCGCGCCAGACGTCCGCGCCGACGGCGGCGACCCGGGGGTGGGCGCGCGCGGCCCGGCGCAGCGCCGCGGTCGAGGGTTCGACGACGACACCGGGACCGTCCGTCGCCTCGACGACGGTCGCGAGGTAGTACCCCGTCCCCCCGCCGACGTCGACGACCAGGCCGGGGACCGCGCGGTCGGCGAGCGCCGCCGCGACCGGTGCGTAGTGCCCGGCACCGAGGAACGCGTCGCGGGCGGCGACCATCCCGGCGTCGTCACCGCTCGCCGACCGGCCGACGGCGAGGTTGACGTACCCCTGGCGGGCGAGGTCGAACCGGTGTCCCGCACCGCATCCGAGGACGCGTCCGGACAGCTCGAAGTCCCCCGCGCAGTGCGGGCAGCGCAGCGCGGGCAGGACCTCGGCGAGCACGGCGGGAGCGGGGTTCAGCGCTGCTGCTCCGCCGCGGCGCCCAGCGGGTGCAGCCCGGACAGCGCCCCCACCCAGGACGCGGGGACGGCGTGCAGCTTCGCGTCGTAGGCGCGCACGGCGGCGGCGTGGAAGGCGACGTCCCCGGCCAGGCGGTGTTCGGCGTCGGCGAGCGCCTTGACGGTCTGCGGGTCGGCGCCGGACTCGGTCGACTCCTGGGAGGCGACGTGCGCGGACAGGTCCGCGAGCCGGCTGCGGCGCTGCTCGGCGAGGGCACCGGCCTCGACGGCGAGGTCCCGCATCCGGACCAGACCGGCGCGGGTGCTGACGGCCCACAGCGCCGCGACGAGCACGAGGAGGACGACGACGACCAGCACGACCGTCCCGGCGGTGCCCATCAGGCGAGCCCGATGTCGGCCAGGCTGAAGGCGTAGCGGTAGGGGACGCCCTGGGCCTCGACCTTCTCCTTGGCGCCGGTGTCGCGGTCGACGATGACGACGACGCCGACGACCTCGGCGCCCGCCGCGCGCAGCGCCTCGACGGCGGTGAGCACCGACCCGCCGGTGGTGGAGGTGTCCTCGACGGCGAGCACGCGGCGCCCGGCGACGTCGGGGCCCTCGATGCGGCGCTGCAGGCCGTGCGTCTTCTCGGCCTTGCGGACGACGAACGCGTCGAGCGCGGCGCCGCCGTGGGCCTGCGCCCAGCCGCGGGCGTTGGCCGCGTGGACCATGGCGAGCGCGACGGGGTCGGCGCCCATCGTGAGCCCGCCGACGGCCGCGAAGTCCCAGTCCGACACCAGGTCCAGCAGGACCGGCCCGACGAGGGCGGACGCCTCGCCGTCCAGGCTGATGCGGCGCAGGTCGACGTAGTGGTCGGCCTCCTTGCCGCTGGACAGCGTGACCTTGCCGTGGACGACGGCCTTGGCCGCGACGAGGTCGGCGAGGCGTTCTCGGTCGGTGCTCACGGTGCTGAAGCTTAGGTGCTGCGGAAGGCACCGCCGGGCACCCCGGGCCGCGGCGGGTAACGTCCGGCGCGTGCGCCTCGCGACCTGGAACGTGAACTCCGTCCGTGCCCGCCTCGACCGCGTGCTGGCGTGGATCGACCGCAGCGACGTCGACGTCGTCGCGCTGCAGGAGACCAAGTGCAAGGACGAGCAGTTCCCCGAGCAGGCGTTCCTCGACCTCGGGTACGAGGTCGCGCACCACGGTCTGTCCCAGTGGAACGGCGTCGCCCTCGTCTCGCGGGTGGGGCTGGAGGACGTCAGCACGCAGTTCTCCCCTGACGTCCCGCACTTCGGTGAACCGGCCGCCGCGGAGGCCCGCGCGATCGGCGCGACCTGCGGCGGGGTGCGGGTGTGGAGCCTGTACGTGCCGAACGGCCGCACGCTGCAGGACCCGCACTACGTCTACAAGCTGGCGTGGCTGGAGGCGCTGCGCTCGGCGGGCGTGGGCTGGCTGGGGCAGGACCCGCAGGCGCAGGTGGCGCTCGTCGGCGACTTCAACATCGCCCCCACCGACGACGACGTGTGGGACGTCGACTTCTTCGCCGGGGCCACGCACGTCTCCGAGCCGGAGCGCGCGGCGTTCCGTTCGCTGGTGGACGCGGGCTTCGCGGACGTCGTGCGGCCCTACGCCCCGGGTCCGGGGACCTTCACGTACTGGGACTACACGCAGCTGCGCTTCCCCAAGCGCCAGGGCATGCGGATCGACTTCGTGCTCGGCTCCCCCGCCCTGCAGGCGCGCGTCAGCGGGGCCACCATCGACCGCGAGGAGCGCAAGGGCAAGGGTGCCTCCGACCACGCACCCGTGATCGTGGAGCTTGCGCCGAACGCGTGAACCCTGCCCGAACCGGCTCCGCGGGCGCGACGGGGGACGAGTCGCCTCACTAGGTTCGAACGGTGCGAGCACCTGTGAGCTGCGACGACCTCGAGCGGGTCGAACTGAGCGCGGCCAACGACGCCCGGGGGCAACGGGCCGTCGCCGACCTCCTGCAGGCCTGGGCCCGGCGCGCGGTGCCGGGCGACTCCGTGACGCGGGGCCGGCTGCTGGTGGCTGCCAGCGAGCACGCCGCCTTCGCCGGCGACGCGAGACGGTCGCTGCGACTGGCCCGGGAGGCCCTCGGCACCGGCGACCACGTCGCCCCCGACACCCGCTGCTACGTGGTGTCGGCGCTGCTGGTCTGCGGGCACCTGCGGGAGGCCGTCGTCCTGGCCGACGAGATCCTCGACAGCCACGGCGCGGACGTCGACGTGTACCTGCAGCTGGGCGAGGAGTTCTCCTGGCACCGGCAGGCCGAGGAGGCCGCCCGCATCTACACCCTGGGCATGTTCCGCTGCGCGGGCGACGACGAGGCCACCGAGCAGCTGCTCGGCGCCTGGCGCCGCGGTCGGGCCCCCCGGGTGGTGGACCTGCGCGAGCGCGTTCCGGCGCAGGCGGTCCCGTTCGACTGAGCGGTCAGCCGCTCCACGGCCCGGCGAGCTCGCCGACCGCCACCGGGACGTCGACGACGTTGCCGGGCGGCGGCAGCGGACAGGCCCACGCCGGGTCGTAGGCGCAGCTCGGCGGGTAGGCGAAGTTGAGGTCGACGACGAGGCCGCGCTCGGTGCTGCCGAGGTCGGCGCCCTTGACCGTGTCGAGCAGGTAGCGACCGCCCCCGTACCCGGGTCCGGGGTCCTTCAGCGGCAGGAACAACCCGCCGCCGTACTGGTCGAGCCACCACACGTCGAGCGTCCCGACCCCGGGCAGCGTCACCGTGCCGACCCGTTCGAAGGCGACGGTGCCGTCGGTGCCGGTGACGGCCTCGCGGCGCAGGGGGTCGGCCGGTTCGACGGGCACCTCGAACCGCAGGGCGGGGTCGTAGGGCGCGACGGGCAGCCCGGTGAACGCGGCGCGGTCGGCGGGCAGCAGCGGGCCGGCCGGGTGGTGGGCGAAGAGCTCGTCGCGACCGGCGCGCCAGCGGGTGTGCCCCTCCTGCGGGGGGAGCGCGCGCACGGCGGCGTAGAGGTCGGTGACGCGGCGGCGCCAGTCGAGGACGTCGAGGCGGGTCACGCGGTGGCGCCGGGGAGGGTCTGCAGCTCGATCATCTCGTCCAGTCGAGCACGGTGGACGAGGTGGCGCACGTGCTCGGGTGCTCCCTGGACCGTGATGCGACGTTCGCCGCTGCGCGAGGCGAGGCGGGCGAGGAAGCCGAGCCCCGTGGAGTCCATGAACGTCACGGCCCCCGCCTCGACCACGACGGGCCTACCGGCCGCGAGGGCTTCGGTGACGCAGCGTTCCAGCTCCGGGGCCAGGGAGGCGTCGATCTCGCCGGCCAGCGTGACGAGCACGGGAGCCGCAGCCCCGGACGCGCCCACCCCGGACCGCACGCCCACCGACCCGGGAGGGCCGGAGAAGGTGTTGCCCGAGGTCACCGCTCGAATGCTACCCAGCGTCAGGGATGTGCGTGGGCTCCCTTGAGAACCTTGTCGACCGAGTTCTTCGGACCGTGCACGGCGAGGCCGACGACGTCGAGGGCGTCCGCGGCGACGGCGGCGACCGCGGCCCGGTTGGCGGCGTCGTCACCGGTCGTGAACATCTCCGCGGTGAACAGGGCCGTCGACAGGCCTCGCCCGACGGCCCGCTGCCGGGCCGCCCGCAGGGTCGCCGCGTCGCCCTCGAACACCCGGACGGGTTGCCCGAGCAGGGCGAGGTAGCCGGTGCCGTCGGCGTCGGCGTACGGCTCACCGACGAGTTCGGGGTGGGCCGCGGTGACGCCGCTCAGCAGGAAGGCCGTGACGTTGAGACGCTGCCAGGTCGCGAGGTCGTCGCGGACGAGGACGGCGGTGCGGGAGTCGGGACGGGAGTCGGTCACGGGGGCCACGGTCCCCCGGCGCCGGGACCGCGGTCTTGTACGTTCGTGACGTGGGACCGGAACGGGTGCGCAGCCACCGGCCGGACGTCGCCGGCATCGCCGAGGTGCTGACGGCCCGGTTCGTCGAGCACGCCTACCCGCTGCACACCCACGACACGTGGACGCTGCTGCTCGTCGAGGACGGCGCCGTGCACTACGACCTGGACCGTCGCCCCCACGACACCGGCCGCCTCGTGACGCTGCTGCCCCCGCACGTCCCGCACGACGGCCGGGCCGCGACGGCGGCGGGGTTCCGCAAACGGGTCCTCTACCTCGACCCCGACGCGCTGCCCGCGACGGCCACGGGGCGGGTGGCGGACGCGCCGGAACTCCCCGACCCCCACCTGACCGCCGCGGTGCGGACGCTGCACACCCGTCTGAGCGGCGAGGCGGACCCGCTCGACGTCCACGCGCGCGCGGCGGTGCTGCTCGACGCCGTCGCCGCCCACGTCCTGCGGACCCCGCCGTCCCCGCATCGCGACGCGCCCCTCGCCCGCCGGTTGCGCGCGCTCATCGACGAGAACGTGGTCGACGGCGTGCTGCTGGCCGACGCCGCCACCCGGTTGGGGGTCTCGAGCGCGCACCTCGTCCGAACGTTCACCCGGGAGGTCGGGATGCCACCGCACGCCTACCTCACCGGCCGCCGCGTCGACCTGGCCCGCCGGTTGCTGCTCACCGGCCACCGCCCCGCCGAGGCCGCCGTGCTCGCGGGGTTCCACGACCAGCCGCACCTCACCCGGCACTTCCGGCGGGTGCTGGGGACGACGCCGGGGCGGTTCGTGGGCTGAGGTCCCCCTCACACCGACAGGCGGTACTCGACGAAGGTCAAGACGTCGTCCCGCCGGGTGTCACCGGCGGTCTGCAGTGCAGCCACCAGCGTCAGGAGGAGCGCCTCCCGGGGGTCCGGCGCCACGGCGTGCTTCACCGCTCGCAGCGCCAACGGCCACGCGGGAACGGGAACCCCGTCGTGCAGGGTCGTCCGCTCCCGGACGCGCGGGTGGGACATGACCCAGGCGCCCTCCGCTCCCGTGGACCACGGTTCCGGCGACGACGACTGCCCGAAGGCGAGGAACGCGTCGTTCACCCAGTGGAGCTGGTTCAGCCCACTCATCTGGCAGGCGTTCCGAGCCAGGTCGAAGGCGAAGTCCCTCTGCTGCCTCGGCTGAAGCGCCTCAAGGCGGGGCACCAGGTCGGGCAGAGCGGCACCGAGTTCGGCGATCTGTTCGGACGAGGGTCGCGGATCCAGGTACCGGGCTGCCGGATCGTCGCGGGCGAGGAGAGTTCCAGGTTCGAACCAGCCGTCGTCAGGCCCCACCTCGACGAAGTGCACGTCGACGTCCTCGTGGGGCACGGGGGTGCGACTGTCGGGTCGCGGCTCAGGGCCGAACTCCTCCACGAGCTGGGCCAAGGCGGTGCGCGCCGCAGCCAGGGCTGCGTCGGCCCCCTCGTCACCCACGACGTTCCGCAACCCGGTGATCGCGCTGAACGCAGCGTCCAGAGGGTCGGGGTTGAGAGCTTGGAGCATGGCGAAGAGGGCTGCTCCCCCTTGGTCGTTCTCGTACCCCTGGACCCGCACGACCCGACGAGGGTTCTCCGGGTGGTCCTGGAGCGCCTGGTACATCCACCCCGGATCGGTGAAGGGCGGCGGCAGGGGGCGGTCGGACCGCAGGGACCCCAGACCGGCAGCGACGACGTCGAGGTCGACGATGCCCGCTCTCCGCAGCCCATGTTCGGCCGCCCAGTACGCCACCTGACGTTGCACGAGGGGTCCGGCGGCCAGGAGGGCCTCCGCCAACGGCCGGTCGAGACGGGTGAACCACTCTGCCATGGCATCAGCCACCAGCCGGTCATCGGGAGGGTTCCCGTCCCAGGCGGCGACGAGGTCTTCCCGGGCCAGTCCGGAGTCTCGGGCCCTGTGGGCCGCAACCTCGTGCACGCTCGTCAGCCGGACGACGGCGTCGGCAGCGGGCACGGCGGGCCAGAAGGTGAGTTCGTAGTGGTCCACGAGCAGTTCGTCGTCGCCGACCGTGCCGTCCCAGGCGTCGTCGATCCCCCTGGCGCAGAGCCGGACACGGTAGTCGGCGACCGGTAGGCCGAACCTGGCGGACGGTCCGTCGAGCGGTTCGCGGATGCCCACCTCGCTGGAGACCGGGGTGAACGACACCTCGACGACGTCCTCCCACTCCAGGCCCGGCTCGGCCGGTTCATCGTCCCGCAGGAGGATCCGCAGGCCCACGTCGCCGAGGGCCGTGCCGACCGACAGCGTGAGGGCGCCCGGAACACCGGCCCCGACCAGACCGTTCTCCTGACCCTCGAAGGCCTCCGTGAAGGTTCCTTCCACCTCCCCGGACTCCAGGTAGAACTGGTGGTAGTCCACTCGCACGCGCCCGTCGAACAACACCTCGACCATCAGGTCGCCTCCTCGTTCTCGGTCCTCACCCGGTCGATCCGCACCGACGTCGGAACCCTGTCCCGCAGCTCGGCGAGGAACTCCGCCCCGAACTCCCCCGGCCGCAGGTCCAGGCGGAGCCCCCGTCGGGAGACGAGGGACCACCGGTCGCCGCTCACGTACGCGGCGACGAGGGAACTCCACGTGACCTGCACGTCGCCGACCTGCAGACCGCGGGCGGAGACGGTGGCACGCCGGCCGTCGGCGGCCGTGAACTCCCGGCCGGGCCAGGGTTCGACGGCGGCCGGCGTGTCGAGGTGGAAACCCGCCGGCGCGGGGACGGGGACCGGGGTCCGCAGGACGGCGGTGTCCAGGACGGTGCGCAGGAGGCGGCGCAGGTCCTGCGTCGTGAGAGCGTCGAGGTCGCGCTGGAGGGTGGTCACGGACGCGGGGACGTCCCGGCCGTGCAGGAGCCGCCACGCCTCCTCGGTCAGGCCGGTCGACCCGGCGTCCTCCTCCGCCTGGTCGACGACGCGTCCCACGGCGCGCAGCACGGTCTCCTCGTCGAGGTCCGCCTCGAGCCGGCGCAGTTCGTCGAGGAGGGCGGTGACGAGGTCGGCCTCCCGGCCGGGGACGCAGTCGGACGTGATCGTCAGCATCGACGTGTCGAGGGTGATGCGCAGGTGGCCCGCGCCCGCGCCGTAGGCGAGGTGCTCCCGGTGCCGCAGGCGGTTGGCGACGGCCCGGTCCAGGACGGCGGCGAGGACCGGGACGGCCCAGCCGGCCGGCAGGAGGGCGGTGAGGGAGACGGTGCGCTCCCCCGGGTCGACGTGCAGCCGGGCACCGGTCGCGGCGGGCACGGACGGCTCGGGGTGGAAGCGGCCGTCGGGCAGCCGTACCGCGGCCCTCCCCCGGTCCACCCCGACGAGGGTCTGCACGGCGTTGCCCGCGGTGAACCGCTCCCGCACCCACGAGCGCAGCAGGTCGGGCCCGAGGTGGTCGAGCTGCTGCTCAAAGGCGACGACGCCGTAGCGCTGCGCACCGAAGTGCTGCACGGGGGACGGCACGGTGACGGGGTGGTGCTCCTCCTCGACGGCGATGAGGGCGCGCTCGGAGTCCAGGTGCTGCACGGGCAGGTCCCGCAGCGCCTCCTCGACGCGCCGCAGGAACCCCTCGACGTCGGCCTCGTCACCCACGGCCCAGAACGTCGTGTGCACGAGACCGACGGAGGCGTTGCAGCGCAGGTCGACCGCGTGCGCGCGCCGCATGACGAGGTGCTCGACGAGGTGGGTCACCCCGCGGGTCGGCACCGTCTCGTCGGCCGTGCCGACGCGGAACGTCAGAGCCCCGTAGGCCACCCCGGAGGAGGTCGCCTGCAGGCACGGGACGAGGCGACCGCCGGCGGCCGGGGGACGCCCGGGCTTGCGGTAGTCGATCGCCACCGTCCCAGTCTGCCGCAGCGCACCCCCGCACCGGGCGGGAACACCCGTCCGGCGCAGTGGCCGCCGTCGGTGTCAGTCGCTCGTGGCGACGAGCTGCTCGAGCGTCACGTCCGGGTTGTCGCGCTCGAAGCTGCGCACGCGCCACTCGTCCGTGAACAGCGCGAACACGCGGCCATCGGAGTTCTGGACGACCTCGCACCCGCGGTGCGCGCGCAGCAGCGGCGCGTCCTTGGCCTCGATGATGCGGGCCGTGGTGAAGGGCAGTTCGGTGAACAGCACGGGCGAGCGGAACTCGTGGGTCATGCGGTACTGCACGACGTCGAACTGCAGCGCGCCGACGGCCGACAGGACGGGTTCCCCGTCGCCGCGGGAGTCCGACGTGAGGACGCGCACGACACCCTCGGCGTCGAGTTCGCGCAACCCCTGGCGGAACTGCTTTCCCGCGCCGAGGTCCTTGGGCCGCACGGTGCGGAAGTGCTCGGGGGCGAACACCGGCAGCGGCGGGTAGGCCGTCCGGCCGTTCTCGGACAGCGTGTCCCCCACGTTGACGTGCCGGGCGTTGACGAGGCCGATGACGTCGCCGGGCCAGGCGACGTCGACAGTGGAGCGGTCGGAGCCGAACACCGTCTGGACGTGCTTGAGCACCATGGGACGGCCGCTGCGGTCGTCGCGGACGGTCATGCCGCGGTGGAACACCCCGGAGTGGATGCGCGCGAACGCGAGGCGGTCGCGGTGGGCGGGGTTCATGCCCGTCTGCGTCTTGAACACCTGGGCCGTGAACCGGCTCGTCACGGGGTGGACCTCGCCGGCGACGTCGCGCTGGTCGCGGGGGGCGGGGGCGATGTCGACGAGGGCGTCGAGCACCTGCCCGACGCCGGTGTTGGCGACGGCGGCGGTGAAGAACACCGGCGTCGTGCGGAAGGCGAGGAACTCCTCCTCGTCGTGGTCGGCGCCGGTCGCCTCGAGCAGCTCGTGCTCGTCGACGGCCTGCCGCCACACGTCGCCCTCGACGGCCTCGGCCCCGGCGGCGTCGAAGCGCTCCTCGACGGCGAGGGTGGCGCCGCCGGGGGCCTTCGTGTACTTCACGTACCCGCCGGTGGACCGCTCGAGCAGCCCGCGGAAGTCGCCCGCGATGCCGACCGGCCAGGTCACGGGCGTCGGCCGCAGACCGGTCACGGACTCGACCTCGTCGAGCAGCGCGAGGGCCTCCTGGCCGGGCCGGTCCCACTTGTTGACGACGGTGATGACGGGCAGGCCGCGCTGCTTGCAGACGCCGAAGAGCTTGCGGGTCTGCACCTCCATGCCGCGGGCCGCGTCGATGAGCATGATCACGGCGTCGACCGCGGTGAGCGCGCGGTAGGTGTCCTCGGAGAAGTCGGCGTGCCCGGGGGTGTCGACGACGTTGACGACCGTGTCCCGGTGGTCGAGCTGCAGGACGGCGGAGCTGATCGAGATGCCGCGCTGCTTCTCCATGTCCTGCCAGTCCGTGACGACGCCCGCTCGGCCGGCCTTGCCGTGGACGTGCCCGGCCTCGCGCAACGCCTTCGCGTGCAGCGCGAGCGCCTCGGTCATCGTCGACTTCCCGGCGTCCGGGTGGCTGATGACGGCGATGGTGCGACGGCGGGCGGACTCGGCGGCCACCTGCTCGGCGGGGACGTCGGTCAGCTGGTCGGACGGGACGGTGGTCACGGGCCCATTCTCCCCCGTCGCCGCCGTGCTGGGCGACGGCGACGGGGGGGCTGTCAGCGCTGGATGCCGTCGAGCTTGAGCATCCGGGTGATGACGTGGTCGAGCTCGCCGTCGGAGAAGATCTTCTTCCAGTCGTCCTTGACGATCGTCTCGCGGCCGTAGTCCATGGCGACCAGGCAGGCCTCGGAGAACGGGTTGGACCCGCGCAGGGTGTTGGTCAGCGCGATCTGCACGTGGCCGAAGAGCATGGCCCTGGCGGCCTCCTCGGGGACGCCCACGGTGTGGACCGTCTCGTGCAGGGCGTCCTTGAGCAGCGACCCGATCATGCAGGCGACCGTCTCGACGAGCGTGGGCTCGAGGTAGGCGAGCTGCTTGACGGTCACCCAGTGCACGGTGTCGACCGGGCCGTACATGATCCGGATGACGTCCTCGGCGACGTCCCGCTTCGCCAGGTCGTCGTGCTCGAAGGCGGCGACGACGTTCTGCAGCGCGGCCTCGCCGCCGAAGTTGTCGGCGTACTCCTCGGGGCGGGTGCGCTCGAGGAAGACCGAGGGGTGGCAGGGGTGGGCGACGGCCTGCAGGACGTCCTCGCGCTGGGCCAGCAGGTTCGCGTACGCGGCCGCCGGGTCGAGGGTGACGAGGATCGAGCCGGGCTTCATGGCCGGCACGACCGACTCCGAGACCGGGCCGAGGACGGTGTCCGGCACGGCGAGGACGACGACGTCGGCGCCGTCGACGGCCTGCTCGGTGGGCACCGCGTCGCGGCCCTCGGCCGCCATCCGCTCGATGCCGGCCGGGGAGGCCTCGGCGTAGCGGAGTTCGTGGTGGGACCGGGCCAGGTTCCGCGAGACGCGCATGCCCATCTTGCCGCCGGCGCCGACGACGGCGATGCGGACCGGCGCGGTGGCCGCGGTGTGGTTCTCGGCGGGCTGGGTCGTGGTGGTCATGTCGTCACTCCTGGAGGTGGGGGAGGTCGGGGATCAGGCGGCGGAGGTCTGGGTGGCGACGCGCTCGGAGGCGTCGGTCGCCCGGCTGCGACGGGAGAGCACGAGGAGGATCCCTGCGGACAGCACGAGCAACCCGCCGGTCAGCCACAGGCCGAGCTTCTCGTCCCCGGTGAGGTCGGTCAGCCAGCCCGTCACGTACGGCGCGGAGAAGCCCCCGATGTTGCCGAACGTGTTGATGAAGGCGATGCCCGCGGCCGCGGCCGCGCCGGTGAGGAACTGCGCCGGCAGCGACCAGAAGTTCGGCAGCGCCATGAAGATCCCGCAGGCCGTCACGGCGATGACGAGGATCGTCAGGTAGGGCGAGTTCATGTAGAGCGCGACGGGGACGCTGAGACCGGCCAGGAGCGTGGGCAGCGCGATGTGCCAGCTCTTGAACCCGTTGCGGTAGATGTGCCGCGACCACAGGAACAGCGCGAGCGCCGCCGGGACGTACGGCACGGCCGTCACCAGGCCCTTCTCGAAGACCGAGAACGTGGTGCCGAAGCGTTCCTGGAAACCCCCGATGATGGTGGGCAGGAAGAACGCGAGCGAGTACAGCCCGTAGATGAGGCCGAAGTACGCCACGGCCAGGGCCCAGACCCGGCCTTCGCGCAGGATGCGGCGGGCCGAGACGTGGCCGCGCTGCTGGTTCTCGCCGGCCTCGGCGTCGAGTTCGCGGCGCATCCAGGCCCGCTCGTCGGCGGTCAGCCAGCGCGCGTCCTCGGGACGGTCGGTGAGGTAGAACCAGCACGCGACGCCCAGGACGATCGCGGGGATCCCGACGCAGAGGAACATGAAGCGCCAGCCCTCGAGGCCGAACACCCCGTGCCCGGACTGCATGAGGAAACCGGCCAGCGGGGCGCCGATGACCGTGGTCAGGGGCTGGGCCAGGTAGAACCCTGCGAGGGCCCGGCGGCGGTACTCGCGGGGGAACCACATCGTGAGGAACAGGATGGCCCCGGGGAAGAACCCGGCCTCGGTCACGCCGAGGAGGAACCGCAGCCAGTACAGCTGGGTGTCGCTCTGGACCCAGGTGAACAGGACCGCGACGATCCCCCAGCTGACCATGATGCGGGCCAGCCACTTGCGAGCGCCGAACCGGTGCAGGGCCAGGTTGCTGGGGATCTCCAGGACGATGTAGCCGACGAAGAAGATGCCGGCCGCGAACCCGTACTGGGCGGCGGTCAGGGCCAGGTCGTCGTTCATGCCGTTCGGTCCGGCGAAGCTGATCGCGGTCCGGTCGAGGTAGTTGATGAAGAACATGACCGCGACGAACGGGATCAGTCGCAGGGCGGCCTTGCGCAGCGCCGTGCTGCCGTCCCCCGGAACCAGTCCGGGGGTGGAGGTGGGGGTGCTCATGGGGCGTGCTCCCTTGCACGGGTCGGAGCCACGCGAGGTGGCGGGAGTGCGCCGCTCAGGTGCGCCAGCGGCTCGACACGACTGTCGCACCCCCACCGCAGATTGGTCAACCGGTTGACTGCAGTCAGTCCTGGAGATCCTCGAGCGTGCGCAGGGACCGCTCGGTCCACTCCGCCTCGACCGCTCGTGTCGCGACCCCGTCCCCCTGGGGCAGCAGCCAGTGCTCCAGGACCTGGTGGACGCGCGCGGGGTCCGGCTGGACGACGTCCAGCAGGTCCCGGTAGTCCAGCTGCCCCTCCCCCAGCGGGCAGCTCGCGAGCGTGAAACCCGCCCAGCCGTCGCGCCGGGTGAACCGGAAGTCCTTGACGTGGACGTTGACGACGCGGCGGGCCAGCCGGCGCACGACGTCGCGGGGGTGCTCCAGGGCGGCGACGCAGTTCGCCGGGTCCAGGACGATCCCGAGGTGGGGGTCGTCGACGGCGTCCACGACGGCGAGGAGGTCGGCGGTGGCGATCTGCTCGTACGTCTCCAGGCCGAGGACCACCCCGGCGGCCGCGTACTCGGGGACGACCTCCCGCAGCCGGGAGACGCTCTCCTGCAGGGTGGGGCGGTCCTCGACGCCGTCGACGACGGCGTAGGCCATCGACCGGACGGTGCGGGCGCCGAGCGCGAGGGCGTGCTGGAGGTGCCGCCGCAGGTGCTCGACCCCGGTGCCGCGCGTGCCCGTCTCCAGGACCAGCCCCCGTTCGGCGGCGGCGGCGCGCAGCGCGACCGCGAGCTCCGGGGTCAGCGCCTCGAGGTCCGGGTGGTCGCAGACCTGGAAGACCGCAGCCCCCAGGTCGGCGGTCTGGTGCAGCATCTCCAGCAGCGACAGGGGGTCCGGACCACCCTCGTCCCACCGGTGGCTGTACGCGTAGGTGGACACTCCGACGGCCACGACGCCTCCTGGGTCAGACCCGGCCGAACCTCTGATTGGTCAACCGGTTGCCGGGAATGGTGGCACAGGTCGGCGCGTGGGGTCAGACCGCCAGCGAGCTGCCGGACCGCGGCTCGGTGTGCTCGACCCGGTCCCCGGCGGTCCGCATGTGCCGGACCATGGCACTGCGGGCGGCGTCGCCGTCGTGCGCGGCGACGGCCTCGTAGACCGCGCGGTGCTCCCGGCAGGCCTCGCCCGCCTGCTCGGCCGACTGCAGACCCCGCTCGACCCACACGCGCAGCAGGGAGCGGACCGTCTGCAGCAGCTGGGCCATGACGTCGTTGCCCGCGGCGTCGGCGAGCTGACGGTGGAAGGCCGCGTCGGCCTCGATGAACGCCTGCAGGTCGCCGGTGTTCGCCTCCATCGCCTCGAGGTGGGCGCGCAGCCGCCCCAGGTCGCCGTCCTCGATGCGTTCGGCCGCCTGCACCGCGGCCTGCACCTCCAGCGCCCCGCGCACCTCGGACAACTGGGCGGTGTGGCCCGCCGAGAGCATGAGCCCCCAGCTCAGCGTGGTCGGCAGCAGCTCGGACATGCTGTCGCGGACGTAGGTACCGGAACCGGGACGCACCGAGACGAGCCCGAGGATCTCCAGGGCGGCCAGCGCCTCGCGCACGGCGGAGCGGCCGACCCCCAGGGACTCGGCGAGCGCGCGCTCGGGGGGCAGCCGCGTCCCCGGGGCGAAGGTGCCGTCGGCGATGAGGGAGGTCATCTGGCGGGAGACCTCGGAGACGGCCGAACCGCGGGGCAGCGCCGTCAGCTCCAGGTCGACGCGTCGGGAGTCGTCGTCGCGGAAGACGGGCACCGGGTCACCCTCTCACGCGCACTCCGGTGCGGATCCGCCGCGACGGCGGGCGACCCAGTGCTGCAGCGCCTCCCCCTGCGCGCGCTGGAACGCGCGCAGCGTCGGCAACCCGGGCGGGTCCGGTTCGGCGGCGCGTGTCAGGAAGAACACGGCGAACCCGGCCAGCACGGTCGTCAGGACGTGCGGCTCGACGTCCCCGGTCAGGGTCGACGTGCGCAGCACCTCCTCCGCCAGGTCCTCCCCACCGAGGCGGTCGACCTCGAAGAGCAGCGCGAGCAGATCCAGCCACGCCGGGCCGGAGCAGGCGTGCGGCCAGTCGAGCAGGACGGCCCGGCCGCCGGAGATGAGCAGGTTGTCGGCCCGCAGGTCGAGGTGGACGAGCGAGTCGCCGTCGAGGTGGGCCAGCGCGTCGGCGGGCAGCTCGGTGGCGAGGGACTCCCGGGCGGTCGGCAGGCCGGGTACGGGGCAGGGCGTCGCGACGGTGACGAGCGTCTCGAGCGCCGCGACGACGAGGCCCAGCTCGTCGCGCCGCCAGGGCAGGGCGGGGTGCCGGCCGGCCACGTCCTCCAGGACGAGCACCTGCCACTCCCCCACCTCGCGCGCGCCGAGCAGCCGCGGTGCGGGGACACCCGGAGGCAGGAGGGCCGCGATCCGCCCCTCCCGGGCGTGCATCGCGGGGCTGGCGGCGTTCTGCGCCGGGCTGACGGCCTTGACGAACGCGCGGGTCCCGGCCGTCGTCTCGACGCGGTCGGCCGACCCGGGCGAGAAACCCCCGGGCTGGGAGACGGCGTGCACGACGGACGCACCCAGCACCTCGGCGACAGCGGCGTGGACGGTGGCGGGCAGGTCCTCCCACCCGACGCGGTTGCCTCCGGACGCGATCACGGGGTCCACCGTCGCAGCGCAGGGTGTCGGAGCGCCAAGGGGTTTCCGCGGGTGGGCGGACGCGGGTCGTCCCCCTGCTCACACGTCACCGGGACGAGCGCTCGGCAAGTTCGCAGGTTGCTTGGCAGGTTCGCAAGCTGCTCGGCAAGCTCACCAGGAGATCCACGGCTCGTCGCCTCGCCCATCGGCGCGCCGACGGCCTTGCCACGAGAATGAACGGAGAATATAAAGGATGTAAAAGAGGAGGAGACGTGCCGAACCCCTTCACACCGACCGCAGGAGCCCGCCCACCCGTCCTCATCGGACGAGACGCAGTCCTGGAGGACTTCCGGATCGCGCTCGAGGACGGGCCGGGTGCACCCGGGCGCCTCTCCCTCGTCACGGGGGCCCGCGGTGTGGGGAAGACGGTCGTGCTCGCGGAGCTGACGGAGATCGCCCGGACGACGGGCTGGGTCACCATCGACGAGACGGCGACCCCGGGACTCCTGGAGCGCGTCCGTCTTTCGGCCGTCCGCGCATTCGAAACCCTTGACCTCGCTCCGGGAAAGCGCCGCGCGCTCACGGGGTTCACCGTCGGTCGTCTGGGCGGGGCCCAGTTCGTCCCACCACCACCGCCACGTTCCCCCGGGTTGCGCGAAGCCCTAGAAGAACTGTTGTCTCCGGTCGAGGAGCGGGGCAGCGGCCTGCTGGTCACCATCGACGAGGTGCACCGCAAGGAGATCGACGACCTCCGCCAGATCGCCGCCACGTTCCAGCACCTGGTCCGGGAGGACCGGGACGTCGCCCTGGTCGTGGCGGGCCTGCCGTCGGCGGTGCACGACCTCCTGAACGACGATGTCCTGACGTTCCTCCGGCGCGCCGACCGGCAGACACTGGCGGACGTCCCCCTCGACGACGTCCGGGTGGCCTTGTCCACAACGATCGCGGGTAGCGAGGTCGACATCACCGAGGAGGCTCTGGACGTCGCCACGACGGCCACGGGCGGCTACCCCTTCATGGTGCAGCTCGTCGGTTACCACGTCTGGCGACGGGCGGACGACGGCGTCATCGAGGTCGAGGCCGCCGCGGCGGGCGTCGCAGCGGCCCAGGTTCGGCTGGGGAGCACCGTCCACGAGGCGAACTTGGCGTCCCTGTCGGCCGTCGACCGGACGTACCTCGTCGCGATGGCTCAGGACGACGGACCGTCGAGGACGAGCGCCGTGGCGGCGCGCATGTCGCGGGACATGCAGTACCAGAACGTCTACCGCGACCGCCTCATCACGGCCGGCATCATCAAGCCCGCTGGTCACGGGCTGGTCGACTTCGCCGTCCCTTACCTGCGCGAGTACCTGCGCGACCACGCCGCGCGCTACGAGATGCAGGGGCGCCTCACCGAGGAGTGAGGCGCCCCCGCACCGTCTGGGAACGTCAGATCGAGACGGCGCTCTCCGCCCGCCGCACGACGAGCCCGGAGGAACTCGACGCGGGGTCGTCGAGGTCGAAGCTGCCGCGCGCGACGTCCACCTCGACGGTGTCACCGTCGCGGACCTCCCCGGACAGGATCGCCCTGGCCAGGCGGTCGCCGATCTCGCGCTGCACGAGGCGGCGCAGCGGCCGGGCCCCGTAGGCGGGGTCGTAGCCGGTGAGGGCCAGCCAGTCCTTCGCCGCGTCGCTCACGTCGAGGACGAGGCGGCGGTCGGCGAGGCGCTCGGCCATCTTCTGCACCTGCAGGTCGACGATCCGGGACAGTTCCTGCGTCGACAGCGGGTCGAACACCACGACGTCGTCGAGGCGGTTGAGGAACTCCGGCTTGAAGTTGGCCCGGACCGCCGTCATGACGGCGTCGTGCTTGGTGGCCTGGGACAGTTCCGGGTCGACGAGGAACTGCGACCCGAGGTTCGACGTCAGCACGAGGATGACGTTGCGGAAGTCCACCGTACGGCCCTGGCCGTCGGTGAGGCGACCGTCGTCGAGGACCTGCAGGAGGATGTCGAACACCTCCGGGTGGGCCTTCTCCACCTCGTCGAGCAGGACGACCGAGTAGGGCCGGCGCCGG
This sequence comes from Kineococcus endophyticus, assembly GCF_040796495.1. Lineage (NCBI taxonomy): Bacteria > Bacillati > Actinomycetota > Actinomycetes > Kineosporiales > Kineosporiaceae > Kineococcus > Kineococcus endophyticus. The sequence continues at coordinate 345,128 of NZ_JBFNQN010000002.1, forward strand.
ACGGCCTCGGTGAGCTGGCCACCCTCCTCGTACCCGACGTACCCCGGAGGGGCACCGACGAGCCGCGCGACGGCGTGCTTCTCGGAGTACTCGCTCATGTCGATGCGGACCATGGCGCGCTCGTCGTCGAAGAGGAAGTCGGCCAGGGCCTTGGCCAGTTCCGTCTTCCCGACGCCGGTGGGGCCGAGGAACAGGAACGAGCCGGTCGGCCGGTCGGGGTCGTTGACCCCGGCCCGCGAGCGCCGGACGGCGTCCGAGACGGCCTGCACCGCAGCGGTCTGACCGATGAGCCGGGCGCCGAGGAACTCCTCCATGCGCAGCAGTTTCTCGGTCTCGCCCTCCAGGAGTCGTCCGGCGGGGATGCCCGTCCAGCCCGCGATCACCTCGGCGATGTCGTCGGGCCCGACCTCGTCGGCGACCATCGGGGCACTCCCTCCGGTCGACGATGCGACGTCCTGCTCGGCGGCCTGCGCCTGGGCGAGTTCCGCCTCGAGGGAGGGGATCTTGCCGTAGAGGATCTCGCTGGCCGCGCCGAGGTCGCCCTCGCGCTGGAGGCGTTCGGCCTGGGAGCGCAGTTCGTCGACCTGGTGCTTGAGGTCGCCGACGCGGTTGAGACCGGCCTTCTCCTGCTCCCAGCGGGCGGTGAGGGCGGTCAGCTGCTCCTGCTTGTCGGCGAGGTTCTGGCGCAGGGCGTCGAGGCGTTCGCGGCTGGCGACGTCGTCCTCCTTGCCGAGGGCGAGTTCCTCCATCTTCATGCGGTCCACGGCGCGGCGGAGCTCGTCGATCTCGATGGGCGAGGAGTCGATCTCCATGCGCAGCCGGGACGCGGCCTCGTCGACGAGGTCGATGGCCTTGTCCGGCAGCTGACGTCCCGTGATGTAGCGGTCGGACAGGGTGGCGGCGGCGACCAGGGCGGCGTCGGAGATGGCGACCTTGTGGTGCGCCTCGTACCGTTCGCGCAGCCCGCGCAGGATGCCGATGGTGTCCGGCACCGAGGGTTCGCCGACGAACACCTGCTGGAACCGGCGTTCGAGGGCGGGGTCCTTCTCGATGCGCTCGCGGTACTCGTCGAGGGTGGTCGCCCCGACGAGGCGGAGCTGCCCGCGCGCCAGCATGGGTTTGAGCATGTTCCCGGCGTCCATGGCGCCCTCGCCGGCGCCCGCGCCGACGACGGTGTGCAGTTCGTCGATGAACGTGACGACCTGCCCGTCGGACCCCTGGATCTCGGCGAGGACGGCCTTGAGGCGCTCCTCGAACTCACCGCGGTACTTCGCGCCGGCGACCATCGAGGCGATGTCGAGCGAGATCAACCGCTTGCCTCGCAGGGACTCCGGGACGTCGCCGGCGACGATGCGCTGGGCCAGGCCCTCGACGACGGCGGTCTTGCCGACGCCGGCCTCGCCGATGAGGACGGGGTTGTTCTTGGTGCGGCGCGACAGCACCTGCACGACGCGGCGGATCTCGGCGTCGCGGCCGATGACCGGGTCGAGGCGGCCCTCGCGGGCCTGCGCCGTGAGGTCGATGCCGTACTTCTCCAGCGACTTGTAGGTGCCCTCGGGGTCCGGCGAGGTCACCTTCGCGCCGCCGCGGACCGACGGCAGCGCGTCGAGCAGCGCGTCGCGGGTGGCGCCGACGGCGCGCAGCGCCTCCCCGGCCGCGGAGGTCGAGGCGGCGGCCCCGAGCAGGAGGTGCTCGGTCGAGACGTAGGCGTCGTCGAGCACGCGCGCCTCGTCCCCGGCGGCCTGCATGAGCTGCAGGGCGGGGCGGGACAACTGCGGCTGGCTGACGTTGCTGCCCGAAGCGCTGGGCAGCGACGCCAGCGCGCCGTCGACGCGGCGGAGGACGAGCGCCTGGTCGGCGCCGACGGCGGCGAGCAGGTGCCCGGCGACGCCGTTCTCCTGCCCCAGCAGCGCGGCGAGGACGTGCAGCGGTTCGACCTGGGCGTGACCGGCGGAGGTGGCGCGACCGACCGCATCGGCCAGCGCCTCCTGGGCGCGAGTGGTGAGCTTGAGGTCCACGGACTACCTCCAGACGGTGTGGACTGACGACACTGGTGACAACTCTGCCAGACTTGAGCTTGTTCCGCTCAACTCTGGCGGGCTCGTCACCCGGGGAGCACAGTGGGGCGGGTGGAGAACGCGCACCGACCCGCACGTCCGACGCGCCGCGCCCTCCTGGCCGGGGGCCTCGCGCTCGCCACGGCCGGGTGCACGGCCGGCACCCCCAGCTCCCCGTCCGGTCCGGCCACCTCCAGCGGTTCCCCCGGCGGTTCCTCGTCGCCGAACTGGGGTTCCCTGCGCGTCTCCGGCGGCGTCAGCCTGCGCGGCGCGTCGGGCTACGCCGACGGCTACGACGTCTCGACGCTGCTCTACAACCCGCGCTTCTCCCCTGCGCCGCAGGCGGTCGCGCACTGCAGGGACGCCGACGACGTCGCCGCCTGCGTGCGCTTCGCCGCGGACGGCGGGGTCCCGCTGCGCCTGCGCAACGGCGGGCACTCCTACGGCGGCTGGTCCGCCGGCGACGGGCTGGTGGCCGACCTGTCGCCCATGGCGGCCGTCGAGGTCGACCGGGACGCGCGGACGGCCCGGGTGGGGGCGGGGGCGCGGCTGATCGACGTCTACGCGGCGCTCGGCGCGGCGGGCGTCGCGGTGGGCGCCGGGTCCTGCCCGACCGTGGGGGTCAGCGGGCTCACGCTCGGCGGTGGCGTCGGCGTGCTCGCCCGCTCGTTCGGCCTGACCTGCGACCAGGTCACCGCGGTCGACGTCGTCACGGCCGACGGCCGGGCCCGCGCGGTCGGCGTCGACAGCACCGACGGCGACGACGCGGACCTGTTCTGGGCGCTGCGCGGCGGGGGTGGGGGCATCGCGGCCGTGACGTCGTGGACGTTCTCCGTGCGACCCGCGCCGGAGGTGGCGGTGTTCTTCGCGCGGTGGCCGCTGTCGGAGGGTTCCGACGTGCTCGCGGCCTGGCAGCGCTGGCAGGCCGACGCCCCTCGCGAGCTCTGGTCGACCTGCAAGCTCCTGCGCAACCCCGACGACGGCGACCGCGTCCAGGTCTCCGGCACGTGGACGGGCGGCGGCGCGCCGGACCTGTCGGGCCTGCTCGCCGACCTGCCCGCTCCGGCGTCCCGGTCGGGCAAGCGGCTGCCCTACACCGCGGCGATGGCCTACGAGGCCGGGTGTTCCGGGCTGGACGCGGACGCCTGCACGACCAGAGCGCTCGACGCCGAGCACCGGCAGCCGTTCGCGGCGACCAGCTCGATGCTGCCGCAGGCCCTGCCGCAGGCCGGTCTCGACGCGGCCCTGGCTGCGGTGCAGGCCATCTCGCTGCCGCGGGGCGCCGTCGAGGCCGGGATGTCGTTCGACGCCCTCGGCGGGGCCGTCGCCGACGTCGCCCCGGACGCGACGGCGTTCCCGTGGCGGACGGCCCTGGCCACGGTCCAGCACACGGCGACGTGGACGGGCACGGGGGACGCGGCCGCGTTCGACGCCGGCGTCGCCGGGACCCGGGAGGCGTTGCGGGAGTGGACCGGCGGGTCGGCGTACGTGAACTACGCCGACCCCGGCCTGCCGGACCGGGCGCAGGCCTGCTGGGGACCGAACCGCGCGCGGTTGCAGCAGGTCGCGGCCGCGGTGGACCCCGACGGCCTCTTCGCCTTCCCCGGCGGGATCAGGATCTGAGGTCAGGCGGCGGAGCAGCCCGGACCGTGCACGTCGGCGTACTGCGCGGCGTCGGCCAGGACGGCCTGCGACACGCTCGGCGTCCCGCCGACGACGACGAGAGTGCACGGACGCAGCCGCTGCAGCTCCGTGCGGGTGGCCTCCGGCAGGCGGTCGCGCTCGGTGAGCAGCACGGGGCCGGTGCCCTGGGCGGACGGGCCGAGCGCGAGGGCGTCCGGCAGCGCGGTGCCCGAGGCGAGGAACACCACGGAGGCGTTCTCCGACGACCACCCGAGTTCCCGGGAGACCGCGGCGGCCGTGGCGTAGCGGTCGGCGCCGGCGATGCGCACCACGGTCGGGGTGGAACTGCCGGTCTGGGAGGTGGCCGCGGTCGACAGGCCGTGCGTCACGAGCGGGGACAAGACGCGGCTGCCACGGCTGAGGTGCGGGGCGTCGGCCGCCGAGGCCGAACCGGCCCCCACGACGGTGACCCCGGCGAGCCCGACGGCGGCGAGGGTGGCGAGGGTTCGGGTGCGCACGGCGATCTCCAGGTGTTCGGCTGGCCAGGTCTCGAGGCCGGGGTCCGAGCAGGTTCGCCGTTCCCCGCCGGGCCGCGTTCCCGTCGGCGCTCGTGGGCACGGCCGCTCGGGGGACCACACCACTCGACTCCGCCGCCCCGCTCCGGAACGTGACGGAGGAGGCACGGATCGTCAGGTTCACGGAGGATCGCACCCACGCCCGCTGTCCCCCGAAAGGGGCGAGGCGAACTGCCCCGCAGCCCTTCCGCGCACTGGGACCCAGGCTTACGTTGTCCCTCGCCCGAAGACGTCGAGGCGGCCCCGACTCGACGCCGTCCCGACGTCCGGAAGCGGTCAACGGCGATGTGCACGCAGATGAGCAGCGAGACGTCCACCACCCTCGTCCCGACCCGGCTGGGCCGGTTGGCCGTCCGCACCGTGGGTGACGGGCCCACGGCCGTCCTGTGGCACAGCATGTTCGTCGACTCCCGCAGCTTCGACCGGGTGTCGGCCGACCTCGGACGGGAGCGGCGGCTCGTGCTCGTCGACGGGCCCGGCTGGGGGGCCAGCGACCCGCTCGAGCGGCGCACGACGATGGCGCAGTGCGCCCTGGCCGCCGAGGACCTCCTCGACGCGCTCGCCGAGCGCGGCGTCGTCGACCCCGGCCCGGTGGACTGGGTCGGGAACGCGTGGGGCGGTCACGTCGGGTACCGCCTCGCCGGGACCCGGCCGGCCCGGTTGCGGACCCTCGTCGCGGCGAGCGCCCCGACGTTCCCCCTGCCGGAGTCCCGCCGCCGCACCCTGGGACTCCTCAGCCACGTCGTCGAGCGCACGGGTCCGCGCGGTCCGCTGCGTTCGGCGGTCGTCTCCGCGCAGCTCACGGACGCGACGCGCGAGCACGACCCGGCCGCCGTCGGCGTCGTCAACGCCTGCCTCGACGACGCCCGGCCCCGCAGCGTCGCGGAGACGCTGCGGTCGTTCGTCGTCGGCAGGTCCGACCTCGGGAGCGAACTGCGCCGCTCCCCCGTGCCCGTGCTGCTGCTCGCCGGCGACGACCGCGGTGACCTCACGCCGGAGCAGGCGCGCGAGAGCGCGGCCGACTGCGCCGACGCGCGGGTCGTCGTCGTCCCCGGCGCCCGCACGCTGCTGCCGCTGGAACGTCCCGGGGAGTTCTCCGCGGCCGTGCTGCAGTTCTGGGAGCGGCACCCCCCTCGACCCCGCTGAGCGGACACCGTGGCGGCGGGGAGACTGGGGCCGTGAGCCTGGGCAGCGGACCGCGCGAACTCGTCGTCCTCGGCACCGCAGGCGCCGTCCCCACCCGCGAGCGCAACCACAACGGGTACCTCCTGCGCTGGGACGGCACGTCCGTCCTCTTCGACCCCGGCGAGGGGATCCAGCGGCAGATGCTGCACGCGGGGGTGTCCTCACCGCGCATCGAGCGGATCTGCGTCACCCACCGGCACAACGACCACTGCCTCGGCGTGCCCGGGGTGCTGAACCGGATGGCGCAGGACCGGCCGGGCCGCGAGGTGACGGTGCACGGTCCCGAGGACGCCTTCGAGCACCTGCGAGCCCTCGCCGTCGTCGCGCAGGCGAACGTGCGCGTCACGGTCCAGGGGCACCCGGCCCTCGAGGAGGACGTGCCCGTCGCCGACGTCGCCGGGTCCGCCCTGACGGCCCGGGCCCTGGACCACCGCGTCCCGGCGCTCGGGTACCGGCTGGTCGAACCCGAGCACGTCACGTTCTCGCCCGACGCCCTGCGAGCCGCGGGGATCACCGGTCCCGACGTGGGTCGCCTGCAGCGCGAGGGGGAACTGCGCGGGGTGCGGCTGGCCGACGTCAGCACCCGCCGCCGGGGGCAGGTGTTCGCGTTCGTCATGGACACCCGGCTCTGCCCGTCGGTCTCCGAGGTGGTCCGCGACGCCGACCTCGCCGTGCTGGAGTGCACGTTCACCGACCGGGACGCCGACCTCGCCCTGGCCCGCGGCCACCTCACCGCGCGGCAGGCCGGGGAGACCGCGGCCCGCGCGGGCGTCCGGTCGCTCGTCCTGACCCACGTCTCGGCCCGCTACGACGGGGCGGAGCTGGAGGAGGAGGCGCGCGCCGCCGTGGCCGCCGTCGGCGGGCGGACCACGGTGCGGGTGGTGCGGGACCTCGACGTCGTCCCGGTGCCACCGCGCGCCGAGCGCAGTAGCGTCGCGGCATGAGCCAGCCCGCGTTCGACCCCGACGACCCGCCCGTCCCCGAGCTCGAGCAGGACGAGGACGTCCCGCCGCGCCCGGAGGAGGAGGTCGCGGACGACCTGGACCGCGACTGACCGGCCCGCCGCTCACCCGGTAGCCGGGGCGGGGTCCGGAGGGGGTGCCGACCGGCGCCGGTGCACCCCGGGACGGCCGCAGCGTCCGGGAGCGCCGGAGGACAGGAGCGCGACCGCGGTGATCGACCCGCTCGCCACAGCGCTGTGCGCGGCGTTCGTCGTCGCCGCCCTGCTCAACCTCGTGACGGCCGCCATCGCCTGGCGCCACCGCTCCGCCACCCCGGCAGCAGGCGCTCTGGTCGGTGCGGCGGCGAGCCTCACGCTGTGGTCGGCCGTCGGGGCTCCGCTGAGCTTCCCGGTCGCCCGGGCCGTGCACGACGCCCTCGTCTACGTGTCGTTCGTCGGCATCCTCGGCGCCGTCGTCAGCCTGTACCTGCTCGCCCGGTTCGCCTGCGACCCGCACTTCCGTCCCCGTCGACGGCACACCGCGTTCCTCGCCGGCGTCCCCGCCGCCATCCTGGTCGCCGTCGCGACGGACCCGTGGCACCACCTCGTGTTCAGCCGGATCGTGCCGCTGGACCGGTTCCCGTGGTTCCGCGACGAGTTCGGTCCCCTGTTCTGGGTCCACACCGCCTGGTGCTACCTCGTGCTGGGCCTGGCGTTCCGGCGGCTGGCCGTCGCGTGGTGGCACGGATCGGCCGTGCTGCGCCGGCAACTCGGGCTCCTGCTGGTGGCCGGGGTCGTCCCGCTGGCCGGGAACGTCGTGGTGCTGGCGGGTTCCACGGCGCTGTCCGGGCGCGACCTGACGCCGTTGTTCTTCACCGTCACCGCGCTCCTGGACGCGTACGCACTGCTGCGGGCCGGACTGCTGCGCGTCGTCCCCGTCGCCCGGGAACGCGTGCTCGAAACGGTCCAGGACGCGATCGTCGTGGTGGACGCCGGGGGTTCGGTCGTCGACGTCAACGGCGCGGGTCGGCGTTACCTGCGGACGCGGCGACCGGACCTGCCCGACGATCCCGTCGGGCTGCCCGCGTCCTTGTTCCTCACCCCTCGCGCCCTCGGGGAACTCCCGTCGGAGGGCCTGAGCTACGCCATCGGCTACGCCGGCGGACTGCACCTCGACGTGCGCATCAGCCCCCTGGTCGACCGGCGCGGCCGGGAACTCGGACGGGTCGTCGTCGGCCGCGACATCACCGAACTCGTCCAGGCCCGCGAGCGGCTCGAGGAACAGGTGGCCGTGGCCGAGGAACTGCGCGCCCGGCTCGCGGAGGAGGCCGTCCGCGACCCGCTCACGAGGCTGCACAACCGACGCCACTTCGACCCCGCGGCCGCCGCCCTCGTGGCGGGAGCGCACCGGGCGCCCGTGGGGATGCTGGTCCTCGACGTCGACCACTTCAAGCAGGTCAACGACACCCACGGGCACGCCACCGGCGACCGCGTCCTGGTCGAGATCGCCGGGATCCTCGCGGCGTCCGCCCGCCCCGGCGACCTCGTCGCCCGCACCGGTGGCGAGGAGTTCGTCCTCGTCCTGCCCGGTGCGGACGAACGGGTCCTCGCCGCCCGCGCGGAACAGTTGCGAGCCGCGTGCGCGGGGGCGTGCATCCCGGTCGACGACCCGGCGTCCGCCTCCGTCCGCCCCACCGTGTCCATCGGCACCGCCGTCGCCCCGCGCGACGGGACCGACGCGCCCGGGTTGCTGGCGGCCGCCGACCGCGCGCTGTACGCCGCGAAGGCGGCGGGGCGGAACCGTGTGGTCGCGGCGGACGGGACCTCCCCGGGGCGCTGAGGGCCCCGGCCGCGTCGACACCCGGACCTGTGCCTGGCGGCGCGGTTCCTGGCACCATCGCCGGATGAGGTTCCTGCACGGTGCGGTCGGCCTGGTCACGGTCGTCGCCGGCCCGCTGCTGCTCACCTCGGCTAGTGCGTTCCCGAGGCCGACACCGGTCACTTCCGAGCGGTGCTTCGGCGGTGCGGTGTACGAGTCGATCTCCGGTTCTCCCGACGCCCACCAGCTGTTCGAGGAGTACCTGCGCGGCGCCCGCAGCACCCTCGAGGACCTCCACGTCCGGGCCCCGCAGCTCACCGACGACCCGTACTTCTCCGGCATCCTCAGCCGGGCCGAGGGGGACGTCGAAGCCTTCACGGCCCTGTCCGAGGTCACCCGCGCCACCCCGCGCCCGCCCGTGGACCAGCCACTGCGCGCCGTCGACGCGGACGGCCGGCTCATAGCGGAGGTCAGGTTCAGCTCGTGGATCTTCGACGAGCAAGGCAGCTACGCGATCGACTCGGCCACGCTGCCCGACCCGGGGCGGGACCCCGCGGAGGGTTGCCGCCAGCGGACGACTCGCTGAGCCCGCGGTCAGGCCATCCGACGCAGCCGCCACCACCGGGACGCGAGCGGCAGGACGAAGCAGACCAGCCACACCGCGGTACCGGCCACCACGGCCGTGAGACCCCCCTGCCTCGCCGATGCCGACTCCGGCCAGAGGCGGTCGAACCACGCCGTGAGCGCCGCGCACACGAGGCACCACGCAGCCGCTGCTGACGTCGCGAGGACGAGGAACCGCCGCAGACGCCGAGTCCACCCCGCCGCGTAGTCGACCGCGAGGTCGCGCAGCTCACCGTCGGCGGGGAACTCCCCGCGCGCGACGTGCTCGTGGACGGTGCGCTGGGTCGCCGGGTCGGGTGGCCGGGAGAAGCGTGCTGCGTAGGGCGTCCCCTCGTCGGCGTGGTGGAAGGAGGCGACGACGTTGACGAGCATCGAGGCGGCCCCGAGGGCGAGGGTGCCCGTGTCACCGGTGATCACCAGGAACGTGCCGCCCACGACCACCAGCACGAGCAGCCAGTGCAACGCATCCCGCCAGGTGGGGCGGTGCCAGCGACGCCGGGGAACCGCCCACCGGTCGGTGCCCCCCGGAGCGCTCACGGCGACATGGTCGCCGACGAGAGGCTCCGCGGCACGCCGTCCCCACCCCGGTGGAGGCGGGACCCACGTGCCCCGGCTCACCGCACGCGCGCTCCCCCCTCCGGTTCGAAGAGGTAGACCCGCTCCGGCGGGGCGGTGAGGCGGATCGCCTCACCGCGGCGGTAGGTGACGTCCGCAGGGGTCTGCACGACGACCGAGGAGTCGAGCCCCTCGACCCGCACGGTGGCGAGGCCGAACTCCAGGACGTTCTCGTACACGAGCACCTCGCCCGGCACGGAGGCCTCCCCAGCGCCGGCGATCCGGGCGTCCTGGGGGCGGACGCCGACGGTGACGGCGGTTCCCGCGGCGGCGGCCGAACTCGTCGGCAGCACACCGTCGCGGCCCACGCGAACGGTGCCAGGGCGGTCCACGACACCCTCGACGAGGTTGATCTTGGGCTCCCCCACGAAGTCGGCCACGAACCGGTTCGCGGGGTCGTCGAAGATCTCGTCGGCGGTGCCGAACTGCTGGATGATCCCGCCGTCCATGACCGCGAGCCGGTCGGCGAGGCTGAGGGCCTCGAGCTGGTCGTGGGTGACGACGATCGTCGTGTACCCGAACTCGCGCTGCAGCACCTTGAGTTCGCGCCGAACCCGCTGGCGCTGGGCGGCGTCGAGGTGGGACAGGGGTTCGTCCAGCAGCAGCACGGGCGGGTTCCGGACGAGGGCGCGGGCGAGCGCGACGCGCTGCTTCTGCCCGCTGGACAGCCCGGCGGGCCGCAGCGGCAGCAGGTCGGTCATCTCCAGGCGTTCGGCGATGGCCCGCACCCGGGCGTCGGCGTCCTTCACCCCCCGCGCCTTCAGCCCGTACGAGAGGTTCCCCTCCACGTCCAGGGGCGGGTAGAGCGCGTAGCTCTCGAACCCCACGCCGACGTCGCGCTTGCCGGGCGGCAGGTGCGGGATGGAGCGGTCCCCGATCCGGATGTCCCCGGAGGTCACCGTCTCCAACCCGGCGATCATCCGCAGCGTCGTCGTCTTCCCGCACCCCGACGGGCCGAGGAGGGCGACGAGCTCACCGGGTTCGATGTGCAGGTCGATCCCCTTGACGGCGTGGAACGCCTCGCGGCCGCGGCTCTCGTACCGCTTGTGCAGGTTGTCCAGCACCAGCGCCTTGGCCGTCGGCTGGATCACGGTCGTGGCGCTCACCGGGACACCCTCTCCTGCGTGGCGGACCCCAGCCGGACGGAGTCCGCGGCGGACTCGGCGGGGGCGAACACGTGCACGTCCTCCAGGGACAGGTGCAGGTCGACGACGTCACCCTCGCGGGCACCGGCGTCGGAGTCCGCGACGACGATGACGTGCTCCGTGCGCCCCTGCGGCCCGACGTCGACGCTGAACTCCATGAGCCTGCCCAGTCGCTCGGCCAGCGACACCCGGCCGCGCAGCGACAACGCGCCCGGCCCGCCGGGCCCGAGCTGCAGGTCGCGGGGCCGGATCCCGATGCGGGCGCGGCCGCCGGGCAGGTCGAGGTGGCGGGGAAGGGGCACCGACAGGTCCCCACCGGCCCCGTGCAGGACCCCGTCCTCCGCGGTGACGTCGAACAGGTTGATCTCCGGCTGCCCCAGCGCCTTCGCGACGAACGTGTCGACGGGCCGGCGCCAGATCTCCTCGGGCGTCCCGACCTGCACGACACGTCCCGCGCGCAGCACCGCGATGCGGTTCCCCAGCGCCAGGGCCTCCTGGTAGTCGTGCGTGACGTAGAGGGACGTCGTGTTCGACATCTCGCCCAGCTGCTTCAGCTCGGCGCGCATCTGCGCCCGCAGCTTGGCGTCGAGGTGGGACAGGGGCTCGTCGAGGAGGTAGACGTCCGCGGGTCGCACGAGCACGCGGCCGAGGGCGACGCGCTGGCGCTGGCCGTTGGACAGCTCGCGGGGGAACCGCTTGAGCAGGTGGTTGATGCCCAGCGTCGTGGTGACGGCGTCGATGCGCTGGCGCTGCTGCTCGGCGGTGTACTTCCCCGTGCGTCCCGACCGCAGGGGCGAGGCGAGGTTGTCGAACACCGTCTTCTGCGGGTACAGCGCGTAGCTCTCGAACGCCATGGCGACGTTGCGGTGGTAGGGCTCCACGCCGTCCATCGACACACCGGCGATCTCGACGTCGCCCTGCTCGACCTCGACGAGGCCCGCGACGCTCTTGAGCATCGTCGTCTTGCCCGCACCGGACGGACCGAGGACGACGAAGAACTCCCCGTCGCCGATGGACAGGTCGACGTCGTGCAGCGCCTCGACGGCGGACTTGCCCGTGCCGTAGGTCTTCGACAGGTTCGCGATGCGCACCGTGGCCATCAGGCCTTCACCGCCCCGAACGACAGGCCCCGCACCAGGTACCGCTGGATGGTCAGCGCGAGGACGAGTGGCGGCAGCGCGCCGAGGATGGCCGCGGCTGCCGTGAGGTTGTAGTACGCCTGCCCGCCGCCACCGAGGTACTTCGTGACGGCGACCGTCACCGTCGTGGCCTGGGAGTCGGTGAGGATCAGGGGGAACAGGTAGTTGTTCCACGCGAAGATGAACGCCAGCAGGGCGGCGGCCGCGATGCCGGGCCGGACCAGCGGCAGCGCCACCGTGAGGAACGCGCGGGTCCGGGTGTACCCGTCGAGCAGGGCCGCCTGTTCCAGCTCCGGGGCCAGGTCGGTGAAGTAGGACCGCAGGATCCACACCACCAGCGGCATCGTCACCAGCTGCAGGACCCACACCATGCCCAGCTTGGTGTCGAAGATCCCCAGCGTGTTGTAGATGACGAACAGCGGGACGATGACCATGAGCTCGGGGGCGAACCGGAAGGACAGCATCTGGAACATGAGGTCCTCGGACCCCCGGAACTTCCACCGGCCGGCCGCGTACGCCGCCGGGATGCCGACGACGAGGGAGACGACGACGGCGCCCGCGCAGTTCAGGACGCTCGTCAGCATGGCGTGCCCGAAGTCCACGCTCGTGAGGTCCTCACCGCGCTGGGACAGGACCGTCCCGAAGTTGGCGAGGGTGGGTGAGAACTCGAAGTACGTCGACGTCTGCTGGGCGTCGTTCTTGAGCGCCAGCAGCACCATCCACACGAGGGGGAAGAGGGAGAACACGAACCAGGCGAGGATCGCGAGGTCCGCGACCACCGAGCCGGGCGTGACCCGCTTCTGTCCGGGGGTGAGCTCCCGGGCGAACCGCGACGTGATCGCCATGTCAGGCCCCCGCTCCCGCAGCACGACGCTGCGCCTTGCCGAGCACGCTCACGAGGTAGCGCGCGGTGATGAAGACGATGATCCACAGCAGGAACATGTACGTGCTGCCGCGGGAGTAGTTGAGGTTGGTGATCGAGTCCTCGAAGGCCCCGATCTGCAGGGTCGTCGTCGTGACGCCCGGCCCACCGGCGGTGAGGACGTAGACGGCGTCGAAGACCTTGAGGCAGTCCATGAAGCGGAAGATGACGGCCACGAGGATGTAGGGCCACATCATCGGCAGCATGAGCCGGCGGAACATGTAGAACCAGTTCGCCCCGTCCACGTCGGACGCCTCGAACGGCTCCTTGGGCAGGGACCGGATGCCGGCCAGGACGAGGATCGCCACGAACGGCGTGTAGATCCACACGTCGACGAGGATCGTCGAGGCCAGCGCCCGGTCCTTGCTCAGCCAGTCGAAGGTCGACCCCAGCCCGAGAACGTGGTTGAGGACGCCGAACTGGGGGTTGAACATGAGCTTCCAGATCACCCCGGCGATCACCGGGGCGATCATCAGCGGGAGGATGAGCAGCCGCTCGAAGGTCTTGCCGATGAGGGTCGACCGGTTCAGCAGCAGCGCGATGGCCACCCCGAGCACCGTCTCCAGGCCCGTCGCCGCGACGGCGTACAGCAGCGTCGTCCCGGCGCTGCGCCAGAACAGCGGGTCGCCGAGGACGCTGCGGTAGTTGTCGGCGCCGACGAAGGACGGTGTCGGGTTGGTCGCCGCGTAGTTGAGCACCGTGTAGTACACGCCGTAGAAGAACGCGTACAGGATGCCGATGATGAGCAGGACGGCGGGCACCGACAGCAGGTACGGACGCAGTCCGCGCCGCCAGGCGGGCACCCGGCGCACCGGCCCGCTCCCCCGCGAGGTCTCCTGCGAGGGTGTCCGGCCTCCGACGGTGGTCGCCACGACTCCTCCTCCCTTGCCCCGACCCGGTGGGTCAGGCGTTGATCTTGGACGTGTTGGCCTTGGCGAGCTCGTCGAGGCGGGACTTCGCGTCCGCACCGGAGTAGATGTCCTGCAGCGCCACGGCCCAGTCCTCGGTCGTCTCGAAGAACTTCGTCTGGGGCGTGAACTGGATCTTCGTGGAGTCGATGACCTTCTCGAACGTCTCCAGGTACCCGGGGAACTCGCCGAGCGTCTGCTTGAACGAGCCGTCGAACACCGAGGCGCGGACCGGGTCGGCGAAGGTGGAGGACGTGGCCTTGTTCATGGCCTCCTTGCCCGTCGCCCACTGGATGAAGAGCCACGCGGCCTGCTTCTTCTTCGACGCCGCGTTCATGGCCAGCGACCACGTCCACAGGTTGGTGGCGTAGCTGCCGTCGGGGCCGGCGGGGCCGGGGTACCAGGCGAGGTTGCCGGCCTGGGCGCTGGCCCCGGCCTTCTGCTTGGGGTACGTGGCGCTGTCCGCGTCGTAGACCATCATGGCGTTGCCGTTGCCGAGGTCCCCGGTGCACTGGGGGTAGTCGTACGTCGTCCAGGACGTCGGACCCGCGGACTTGGCGAGGTCGACCCACTTCTTGGTGAAGTCGACGGCCTTGTCGGAGTTCATGGCCGCGGTGTAGGTCGTCCCCTCCGCCGTGTAGTCCTTGGCGCCCTCGCGGGTGAACTGCGTCATGAAACCGGGGTGGATCGTGGCCCACGACTTGGAGCCGCGGAAGGCGACGCCGTAGCGGTTCTGCGAGCGGTCCGTGAGGTCGTTGGCCAGCTGGATGAAGTCGTCGAAGGTCTCCGGCAGCGCGATGCCGCGGGCGTCGAACTCCTTCTTGTTGTAGGCGACGACGTTGGTCTCGAAGCCCCACGGGATGGCCCACTGACCACCGGTCCCGAGCTCGGACCCCTTCTCGAAGTCCCACCGCGTGGACGTCCGCAGACCCTCGTAGATGTCCTCGAAGTCGTACTCGTCGCTCGTCGCGGCGGAGTTCTCGATCCAGGGCTTGAGGTCCTCCATCCAGCCGGGCGGACCGTACTGCCAGATGAAGTAGGCACCCGTCATGAAGACGTCGTGGGCACCGGTCTTGCCCGCGAGCTCGGTGTTGAGCTTGGTGAAGTAGTCCGCCTCGGCGACGAGGTCGGCCTGCACCTCGATGCCCGTGAGCTCGGTGAACTCCTTCAGCAGCGGCTGGAAGGCCTGCTGGTAGGGGTGCGGGGTCTGCAGGATCTTGATGCTCTCGCCCTTGAGGGCCTTCCAGTCGAAGGACCCGGTGACCTCGCCGGCGCCGTTGGCGCTGCCGGCGTCGTCGCCGCCACCACCGGTGCCGACCCCGCAGCCGTACAGCATGGGGACGGTGGCCGCGCCGCCCATGGCGGCGAGCATCGAGCGGCGGGTGACCTTCTTCTTCGGGACGTGCAGTCCGCTCTCGGACCGGGTGAACTCGTTCATGGCTGACGCTCCATCGCGTGGGGAGGGTAGGGGGTGCCGTCCCCACGACCGACGGTCGTGGGGTGCGGGGTTCGTTCGGTCAGGGGATGAGGGAGACCTTCACGGAGTTCGCCGAGTCCGCCACCAGGTCCAGACCCTTCTGGAACTCCGACAACGGCAACTGGTGCGAGCAGATCTCGTCCAACGGCAGACGACCGGACTCGATCAACCTCAACGCCGCCGGCCACGTGTCCTGCCCCAGGTGCGCACCCAGCACGTTCAACTCCTTGTCGTCGGAGATGATCGACCAGTCCACCGTCACCGGATCCTTGAACACCGAGTACTCCACGAACGTCCCCAGCTTCCGCAACAGGTTCAACCCCTGCGCCACCGCCGACGGATGCCCCGTCCCCTCGATGTACACGTCCGCGCCGTAACCACCCGTGAGCTTCTTGACCTCCTCCACCACGTCGACCTCGGTGATGTTCAACGTGACGTCAGCGCCGCACTTCCTGGCCAGCTCCAACTTCTGCGGCAACGCGTCCAACGCGATGATCCGCTGCGGGAACTTCGCCGCCGCCCCCGCGATCATCCCCAACCCGATCGGCCCGCACCCGGCGACCACCACCGTGTCGTCGAACCGGATGCCCGCCCGCTCCACCGCGTGCAACGCACACGACAACGGCTCGGCGTACGCCACCTGCCACGGCGGGATCGACTCCGGCGCCTTGTGGACCAACGCCTCCTTCGGCAGCACCAGGTACTCCGCCATCGCCCCCGGTGTCCGCCGCTTGAAACCGAACATGTCGTGCGGCTGGCACATGTGGTAGTCACCACGGTTGCAGTACCGGCACTCCCAGCACGGCACGATCTGCTCGGCCACGATGCGGTCACCGACCCGCACACCCCACCGCGCCGCCGCCTCGTCGTCGATCTCGGCGATGCGCCCGGTGAACTCGTGACCGGGAACGGTGTCCGTCTCAGCCCACGCCGGCCGGTTCTCGTCCCCCCAGAACTTCGCCGCCCCGTGGTAGCACTTCAGGTCGCTCGCGCAGATCCCCACCGCCTCGACCTTCAACAACGCCTCACCGGGACCGGCGACGGGGACGGGGACCTCTTCCAAGCGGTAGTCGTGCGGTCCGTGCACGACCACCGCCTTCATCGTCTCTGCCATCAACTGCTCCTTCGCAGCGCGCTCCGGGGACGGGCCGGGGAGCGGGGGGTGTGAGGTGGGCTGTGGGACAACTCGTCGGTGGGTCGTCGTGGTGCGAGCCCCGCGGGGACCGGGTGCGCCGGGTTCCTCCGTGGTCTTCCGAACGCTAGGACCTGTACGGCACACTTGTCCAGCACATGCGTGCAACGATCTGGTGACCGGTCCGGCGACGGAGCCGACCGGCCCGCGAGCGCACGGACGGGGAGGGGTGCCGGTGGTCCACACCGAACGGTTCCCGCTGGCACTGGCCCACACGGCGGCGACGCTCTACTACCTCCAGGACGCGACCCAGGCCGAGATCGCCCAGCGCATCGGGACGTCGCGGGCGACGGTCAGCCGGCTGCTGCGGGAGGCCCGCGACCGCGGGCTCGTGCGCATCGAGGTGGTGCCGCTGCCCGAGCAGGACCCCGGCGACCTGGCCGAGAAGGTCCGCACGGCCCTGGGCCTGCACCACGTCTCGCTGTGCCCACCCACTCCGGAGGCGCACGTCGCCGAGGCCGTCTCCCCCACCGTCGCCGCGGTGCTGGCCGGAGTGGGACTCTCGCCCGGGGACGTCCTCCTGGTCTCCTCGGGACGGACCCTGCACGAGATCGCCGAGCGGGAACTACCCGCGCTGCCCGGTGTCCTCGTCGTGCCGATGGTCGGCGGGCAGGACGAACCCGAACCCTGGTACCAGACCAACGAGATCACCCGCCGCGTCGCGGTGGCCGTGGGGGGCACTCCCCGGTTCCTGCACGCCCCCGCCTTCCCCGGACGCCGGTTGCGCCGCAGCCTGGTCGAGGACCCGGAGTTCCGGCGGTTCGCGCAGCTGTGGGCCGGTGCGCGCTGCGCCCTCATGGGCGTCGGCGCCCCGACGTTGCGCCGGGAGTCCCTGCCCGGCTTCGTGCCGACCGGCGAGGCCCCGCTCGCCGGCGCCGTCGGCGACGTGGCGTCCCGGTTCTACGACGCGTCGGGCGCCGAGATCACCTACGACGGAGCGGACCGGCTGATCGCGATCCCCCTCGACGTCCTCTCGGGCGTCCCCGTCCGCATCGCCGTCGCGTACGGCGCCCTCAAGGTGCCGAGCATCGTCGCCGGCGCGCGCGGCGGGCACTTCACCCACCTCGTCACCGACCCCGCCACGGCGTCGGCGCTCCTCACGTCCGCACCGCACCCCCAGGAGATCCCGTGACATCCCCCTTCGACCTCACCGGCCGCCGTGTCCTGGTCACCGGCGCCACGCAGGGCCTCGGCAGCGACGTGGCCCGCACGCTGGCCGCGGCCGGCTGCGACCTGGTCCTCAGCGCGCGGAGCCGCGATGCGCTCGAGACCCTCGCGCAGGCGCTGGTCACCGAGCACGGGACCCGCGTCGAGGTGGTCCCGGCGGACCTCGCGGACGCCGACGACACCGGGGCCCTCGCGGCCGCGGCCCTGGCGACGTTCGGTGGCCTCGACGTCCTCGTCAACAACGCGGGGATCTCGGTGCCCCAGCGCGTCGTCGACGTGGACGCGGCCACGTGGGACCGCGTCCTGGCCGTGAACCTGCGGGCACCGGCGCTGCTCGGTTCCCGGATCGGCCGGGCCATGGCGGAGACGGGACGCGGGAGCATCGTCAACGTCTCGTCGGTCGCGGGATCCCTGGCCCTGGCCGAGCACTTCTCCTACTCGGCGAGCAAGGCGGGGCTGCTCATGGCGACGAAGGTGCTGGCCCTCGAGCTCGGCCCCTCCGGCGTCCGCGCGAACTCCGTCAGCCCCACGGTCGTCATGACCGAGATGGGGCAGCGGGTGTGGGGCGAGGAGGCGAAGGCGGCACCGATGATCGCCCGGATCCCGCTGGGGCACTTCGCCCAGCCCTCCGACGTCAGCAACGCCGTCGTCTACCTGGCCTCCGACGCCTCGGCCATGGTCAACGGGGTGGACCTCACCGTCGACGGCGGGTTCTCGGCCGCCTGACCCACGCGGCGCCGAACGCACGAGGCCCCCGCGACCGGTGGTCGCGGGGGCCTCGTGCGGTGCCGCGTCAGGAGACGGTCTCGAGGCGGCCGTGCGCGCGGTGCTTCTGCGGGACGTGCAGGAACGAGACGAGGACGAAGGCCACGGCGTAGAGCGCGACGAAGGTCCACACAACGGCGACGTTGCTGCCCCCGACCCCCAGGACGATCGAGACGACGGCCGAGCCGAGGAACGTCGCCCCACCGGCCGCGGTCGTGTACATCGCCATCGCGGCGCCCTGGTGGTCCGGAGCCAGCGCGGGCATGATCGCGCCCATCGGGACGAAGCCGGCGAGCAGCATCCCGAAGAGGCAGCCGGCGAGCACGGACAGCACGTAGCCCCAGTCGCTGCCGGCGGGGACGAGCTGCGGGACGTACCACCACAGCAGCAGTCCGCAGGCCGACCCGACGATGCCGAACCACTTGACGGTCCGCTGCCAGCCGATCCGGTCACCGATCGCCCCGAACATCACGTTGACGAGGATGTTCGTCGCGTAGACGCAGACGGTCATGACGAGCCAGCGCGACTGGCCCCACCCGCGCTCGGTCGCGATGACGGCGGGCAGGACGATGAACATCCCGAACTCCGGAGCGGTGTTGATGAGGCGCACGAGGAACCCCGCCGCGATCTTCGGCCGCGTGAACGTGAGGCGCAGACCGGACGTCAGCACCTGCCCCGCGCTCTCGCCCGCCGGGGCGATGCGGCGCCGGCCCCGTTCGTCGCGGACGCCGAACCAGGCGATGAGGAACCCGACGACGACGAGCGCGATGGAGGCGACCATGGCGCCCGTCTCCCCCTGCGTCCCTCCGCCGAACACCGGGATGGCGCCGACGGCGAAGAGGGAGCCCAGGGTGGGCAGACCGCCGGTGAAGGCGACGTAGAACCAGCCGACCGCCGCCCCGTTGCGCTCGGGCGGGGTCGTGATGTTGACCCACACGAGGAACGCGAAGGCGAAGAGCGGGAAGCCGAAGCCGCGCAGTGCGTAGGCGGCCGCGGCGAGCGGGAAGCTGCCGGCCTGCAGCGCGAGGAGGAACAGCACCTCGAAGACGACCCAGACCCCGAACCCGACGGCCATGACGCGGCGCGGACCGAAGAGGTCCGAGAGGGCCCCGGACAGGTAGCTGCCGACGAGGACGCAGAGGCTGTAGTACGTGATGATGACCGCGACGGCCTTCTCGGGCCGCCCCAGGACCTCGACGAGGTGCGGGGTCAGGAAGTTCGACTCGACCCCGTTGCCCGTCATGAAGACGAGGACCCCGAGGAAACCCCAGCGCAGCACGGGCGGGATGCCCAGTCGCTGCAGCCGCGACTCCTCCAGACCGCCCGACGCCGTGGTGGCGGAGGTGCTGCTCACGCCGCCGTCCCGGGGATGAGGGAGACCTTCACGGAGTTCGCCGAGTCCGCCACCAGGTCCAGACCCTTCTGGAACTCCGACAACGGCAACTGGTGCGAGCAGATCTCGTCCAACGGCAGACGACCCGACTCGATCAACCTCAACGCCGCCGGCCACGTGTCCTGCCCCAGGTGCGCACCCAGCACGTTCAACTCCTTGTCGTCGGAGATGATCGACCAGTCCACCGTCACCGGATCCTTGAACACCGAGTACTCCACGAACGTCCCCAGCTTCCGCAACAGGTTCAACCCCTGCGCCACCGCCGACGGATGCCCCGTCCCCTCGATGTACACGTCCGCGCCGTAACCACCCGTGAGCTTCTTGACCTCCTCCACCACGTCGACCTCGGTGATGTTCAACGTGACGTCAGCGCCGCACTTCCTGGCCAGCTCCAACTTCTGCGGCAACGCGTCCAACGCGATGATCCGCTGCGGGAACTTCGCCGCCGCCCCCGCGATCATCCCCAACCCGATCGGCCCGCACCCGGCGACCACCACCGTGTCGTCGAACCGGATGCCCGCCCGCTCCACCGCGTGCAACGCACACGACAACGGCTCGGCGTACGCCACCTGCCACGGCGGAATCGACTCCGGCGCCTTGTGGACCAACGCCTCCTTCGGCAGCACCAGGTACTCCGCCATCGCCCCCGGCGTCCGCCGCTTGAAACCGAACATGTCGTGCGGCTGACACATGTGGTAATCACCACGGTTGCAGTACCGGCACTCCCAGCACGGCACGATCTGCTCCGCGACCACCCGGTCACCGACCTGCACACCCCAGCGCCGCGAGGCCTCCTCGTCGATCTCGACGATCCGCCCCGTGAACTCGTGGCCCGGGACCGTGTCCGTCTCCGCCCACGCCGGCCGGTTCTCGTCCCCCCAGAACTTCGCCGCCCCGTGGTAGCACTTCAGGTCGCTCGCGCAGATCCCCACCGCCTCGACCTTCAACAGCGCCTCACCGGGGCCGGCCTCCGGCACCGGGATCTGCTCGAGCCGGTAGTCCTCTGGGCCGTGCACCACGACCGCCTGCATCGTGCCCGTCATGTTCTGCTCCCTCGCAGGTCCGCCCGACGTCGTCGGGCACCATCCTCGGTCGGGCCCGACCGTACGGCGACTCTGCACAGATGTCCAGCACGTCTGTTCACAGGCGACGGGACAGCGCTGCCCACTCCCGCGGCCGCAGGTGCGAGGGGTTGCTGCCCGCGGGCATCCGCAGGACCTCGGCGGATCCGACAGCAGGGTCGAGGAGCAGCTCGGCGCGCGGGACGACGTCCGCGAGCGCCGTCAGCTCGACGTCGACGGCGGGTCCACCGCCCTCCTCCCGCACGTGCGAGGCGATGCGCCCGACGGCGGCCACCCCCGGGTCGACCCGGCCGCTGACCCACAGGACGCAGGGCTGTCCCACGCGCAGGAGCCCGAGCCGGTAGCTGCGTCGCAGGCACCGCGACAGCACGACGGCACCTGCGGCGGGTCCGTCCGGGAGCTCCGCCGGACGGCCGGAGGACTTGAGCAACCAGCACGCCACGTCCGCTTCCGTCAGCACGCCGGTCATCCTCACCCGAGCACCCCGCCGGGGCGCGGGGACGAAGTACGGTGATCCGAACCAGGAGGTGCCAGGTGGCCAAAGGAGACGGCCGGTTCCCGCTCGCCCTCGCCCACACGGCGGCGACGTTGTACTACCTGCAGGACGCGACCCAGGCCGAGATCGCGGAACGGCTCGGCACCTCCCGCGCCACGGTGAGCCGCCTGCTGCAGGAGGCCCGGGACCGCGGTCTCGTCCGCATCGAGGTGCTGCCCCTGCCCGAGGAGGATCCCGGCGACCTCGCGGAGCGCCTGCGCGACGCCCTCGGCCTGACGGCCGTCCACCTGACGGCACCCACGAGCAGCGCCCACCTGGCCGAGGCCGTCTCCCCCGTCCTGTCGCGCGTCCTGGCCGGTGTGGGACTGGCCGAGGGGGACGTCCTCCTGGTCTCCTCCGGGCGCACCGTGTACGACATCGCGCAGCGCGAACTGCCGACCTTGCCGCGCGTCGTCGTCGCTCCCATGGTGGGCGGGCAGGACGAACCCGAGCCCTGGTACCAGACGAACGAGATCGCCCGGCGCGTCGCCGTGGGCGTCGGCGGAACGCCCCGGTTCCTGTACGCCCCCGCGTTCCCGGGACGTGCCCTGCGGCGCAGCCTCGTCGCCGACGCGGAGTTCAAGCGGTTCGCGAACCTGTGGGAGACTGGGCGCTGCGCCGTCATGGGCGTCGGAGCGCCTCCGCTGCAACGGTCGTCGATCCCCGGGTTCGTCCCGACGGAACAGGCGCCCCTGCGGGACTCCGTGGGTGACGTCGCCTCGCGCTTCTACGACGCGGACGGCCGGGAGATCGACTACGACGGTTCCGACCGCCTCATCGCGATCCCCCTCGAGGTGCTGCGCCGGGTGCCGGACCGCATCGCCGTCGCCTACGGGACGCTGAAGGTGCCGAGCGTCCTGGCCGGGGCGAGGGGCGGGTTCTTCAACCACCTCGTCACCGACCCGGCGACGGCGACCGCTCTGCTCGCCGCCGCCTGACCCACCCCCCTCCGGGCCCTCAGGTGCGGGTACGGCGCTCCAGGGCGGACAGCTGGTGCTGCAGCTGGGCCGTCGCCTCGTGCAGGGCACGGTAGGCCGGGTAGAGCCCGGCGTAGACCTCGGCCGCGGCGGGATCGGGTTCCGTGGTCGACTCGACGCTGTTCCAGGTGGCGTCGACGTCGACGGCCCCCAGGGCCACCGCGGCGAACTTGGCGTCGCCGAGGGAGGCGCCGATGCGCTCGGCGGGCAGTTCCTGCTGCAGACCCGTGACGTCGGTGACGATCTGCGGCCACAGCGCCGAGCCCGTCCCGCCCCCGACGGCGACCACGCGGCGGATGTCGACACCGGCGGCGCGCATCTCGTCCAGGTTGTGGCGCACGCCGTAGGCCGTCGCCTCCAGCAGGGCGCGGTCGACCTCGCCGCGCGTCGTCCGCAGCGTCAGCCCCAGGAGCGCCCCGCGGGCGTCGGCGTCGGCGAAGGGGGTGCGCTCGCCCGCGAAGTACGGCAGGGCCAGCACCCCGTTGGACCCCGGCGGGGCCGCCGCGGCCTCGGCGACGAGCTCGGCGACCTCGGGCGAGCCGATCGTCTCGCGCCACCACTCGACGGCGCTGCCGGAGCTGGCCATGCCCGCCGCGAGGTTGCTCTGCCCCGGCCGCGCACCGGTGGTCCCCCACAGCGACGGGTGGACGCGGGGGCCGTCGGTCACGGCGATGAAGAACGTCGTGGAGCCGTACATGACCATGAGGTCGCCGGGTCGACCGACGTCGACGCTCTCGGCCTCGGCCCACGCGTCGCACGTGCCGGCGGCGACGGGCGTCCCCGCGGGGATGCCCGTCTCGGCCGCGGCCTCCGCGGTGACGGTCCCCACCCGTTCCGACGGCCACACCAACCGCGGCATCGGCACACCGGGCGCGACCTCGGCGCACCGGTCCTCGATCCAGGCCGCCGCGTGCCGGTCGTAGAGGGGGGTCGTCTGGCTCGCCGAGTGCTGGTCCAGCACGTACTCCCCCGTCAGCCGGAAGGCGAGGTAGGAGTTCGACATGAAGAAGTGCCGGGCGCGGGAGAACACCTCGGGCTCGTGACGACGCAGCCACTCCAGCTTGCCGCCCGCGGCCTGCGTCGACATGCGGGAACCGCAGCGCTGCAACAGGTCTTCGACGCCGTACCGCTCCTCGAGCGCCACGGCCTCGGCGAGGGAACGGGTGTCGACGCCGTACAGCACCGCCGGGCGCAGCGGTCTCCCGTGCTCGTCCGCCAGCAGGACCGTGGGCCCGATCCCGCTGGTCCCGACGGCCACGACACGACCGTGCGCGACGTCGGAGGGGTCGTCCGCGCGGCCGGTCAGCTCGCGCGCGATCGCGCAGAAGTCGCCCCACCAGACAGCGTCGGCGTCGTGCTCGACGTAGCCCGGGCGCGGGTGGTCGGTGCGGTGCCGCCGGGACGAGCGCGCCAGCACCCGGCCGTCGAGCGTCGTCAGGACGCCCTTGCTGCTGCCGGTGCCGATGTCGACGCCGAGCAGCAGCTCCTGAACACCACCCACGTCCGCCTCCTCGCGCGCGCCTCCGGGGCGCATCCTGTCACCCCGGAGCGGCGGCGCGGTCGGGGCGGGTCAGCAGGAGGACGCCGAGGTCTCCCCGTCGGTGGCGCCGGTCTCGTACCCCGTGATGGCGTCGACCTTGGCGGCCGAGGCGCTGGAGGAGTCGAAGACGTAGCCGAGGAACTCCTTGGCCAGCCGCCGCGCCAGCTCCTTGCCGATGACCCGCTCGCCCAGCGTCAGGACCTGGCCGTCGTTGGACAGCACCAGCCGCTCCACCGAGAAGGAGTCGTGGGCGACCGAGGCGCGGATGCCCGGCACCTTGTTGGCCGCGATGGCCACGCCCATGCCCGTCCCGCACACGAGGATCCCGCGGTCGGCCTCACCCGCGGCGATCTTGCGGGCCGCGGCGACGGCCACGTGCGGGTAGGCGGTCTTGTCCGTGTCGGCGTTCACGCCGACGTCGATGACCTCCTTGACCCGGGGGTCCTCCAGCAGGTCGGCCTTGATCGCGTCCTTGTACGAGACACCGGCCTCGTCGGCCGCCACCACGACACGCCACTGCAGATCGGTCATCGGGTTCCTCCAGGGACTCGGGGATCGGCGGCCCGTCGCGGGCCGCTCTCGTCCACCCCTCACAACGCCCCGGGACCGCCCGATGCTTCCCGTCGCATCTCCGGGTGCGCGCTCCCCGAACCGTTCCTAGGGTGGCACTGCCGACAACGGCACTCACCGTCGAAAAGGAGCGGTCATGTCCTTCGTTGACAAGGCCAAGAACGTCGTCCAGCAGACCGTCGGCAAGGCCGAGGAGGCCGTCGGCAAGCGCACGGACGACCAGGAACAGATCGCCCAGGGTCAGAAGGACCAGGCGATGGGTGCGGCGCGCCAGGAGACCGAGAAGGCCAAGGACGCGCTGCACGACAAGTGAGGCGGTCGCAGGCCCCCGCCCGTGAGGGGCGGGGGCCGACCGTGGCCGCCGATCCCGGCGGCCTGGACGCACTGCTCGTGTCCGCCCTCCGTGCTGCGGAGCAAGCTGTCTGCGTCGCGGACGTGAGCCTTCCCGACGAACCCGTGGTGTGGGTCAACGAGGCGTTCACCCGGACGACGGGGTACGACGCGTCGCAGACCGTCGGACGGAACTGCCGTTTCCTGCAGGACGGCCTGTCCGACCGCGGGTACGACGTCCGCACTCCTGCAGCGCAGATCCGCTCGCTCATCGAACGCCGCGCCGGCGGGACGGTCCTCATCCCGAACCGGCGCCGGGACGGTTCGGTGTTCTGCAACGAACTGGCCTTGAGCCCGCTGCCGGACGCGACCGGCGCCGTCCGCTACTACGTCGCCGTGCAGCAGGACGTCACCGCTCGCGTGCAGGCGCAGGCCGCGCGCGACGCGGTCCAGGCCGAGGCTGCCGAACTCGCGGACCACCTGCAGCAGCAGCTCGTGCCGCAGGAACTCCCCGACGTCCCCGGGTGGGAGGTCGCCGTGCGCTACCGACCCGCCTCGCGCGCCGACGGCAGCCGCGGCGAGGTGAGCGGCGACTTCTACGACCTGCGCGTCCTCACGTCCGGTGAGGCCGTCGCCGTCATCGGCGACGTGTCCGGGCGCGGCCCCGCCGCAGCCGCCACGACGGCCGCCCTGCGGTGGGCGGTCCGCGGTGTCCTCGGGGTCGTCTCCGGGCCGGCGGACGCGCTGCGCCACGTGGGCGGCGCGGTGCACGACACCCTCGGCGACCGGTTCGCCACCGTCGCCGCCGTGCGCCTGCCCCCCGAGCCCGGTCGCGCCGTGGACCTGTGCCTGGCCGGCCACCCTCGTCCCGTCCTCGTGCCCGTGGCCGGGCCGAGCCGGATGGTGGGTGCTCCCGGGATGCTCCTGGGGCCCTTCCCCGACCCCGACCTGCGCGAGACACCCGTCGACCTCGCCGCGGGCGAGCACCTCGTCCTCTACACCGACGGCGTCACCGAGGCGGCCTCGCCGACGCACGAGCTCTTCGGCGACGACCGCCTCCTCGCCGCCCTGGACGGGCTGCGGGACAAGGCCTCCGCGAGCCCCGACGACGTCGCCGACGCCGTCCTGGCGGCGGTCGGCGACCACGTGGGCGACGGGCCCACCGACGACCTGACCCTCATGGTCCTGCGCCGTTCCCCGCGCTGAGCGATCACGCACCGCGCGCGGTTGAATGGCCCTCCCCGGGACGGCTCCAGCAGCGGGCCGCACCTCCGACCCGCACCACCGTCCTGCTCGGGAGCCCCACCGTGTCCGAACCCTGCCCTGCGCCCGTCCGGGTGCTGCACGTGCCCCGTGCCCACGGCTACGTCGACCACCTCCAGGACGACCGCGTGCCGGGGGTCGTCGTCGTCGACGACGGCACTCCGACGGGCCCGGGCTGGCACCCCTCCCGCGCCCTGGAGGCGGATTGGGTCCTGGCCCACGCGGGCGAGTTCGACGTCCTGCACCTGCACTTCGGGTTCGAGGGGCGCACCCCGGCGCAGCTGCAGGCCCTCGTCGACGCGCTGCGGGTGACGGATCGGACCCTCGTCCTCACGGTCCACGACCTGCAGAACCCGCACCTGCGCGACCAGCGCCCCTACACCGGGCTCCTCGACGTCCTGGTGCCCGCGGCGGACGGTCTCGTGACGTTGACGCCGGGTGCCGCGGCGCAGGTGCAGGAGCGGTGGGGCCGGCGACCGGTCGTCGTGGCGCACCCCCACGTCGCCCCCCTCGACCGCATCGGCCTCCCCCGGAGCCCGGGGTCCCCACGCGTGGTCGGTCTGCACCTGAAGAGCCTGCGTGCCAACCTGCGCGCCCTGCCCGTGCTGCGTTCCCTGGTCGTCGCATCGCGGCGTCTGACCGACACGGGAACCCCCACCACCGTGCGCGTGGACGTCCACACCGAGGCCCTCGACCCGGGTTTCCCACGGTACGACGCCGACCTCGCGGCATGGTTGCGGGACGCCGCGGACGAGGGGACGGCGCAGGTCCACGTGCGCCACCGGTTCGACGACGACGAGCTCGAGGAGTACCTGCGCGGCCTGGACGTGTCCGTGCTGGCCTACGGGCACGGGACGCACTCCGGCTGGCTGGAACTGTGCCACGACCTCGGCACCGTCGTGCTCGCCGACCGGGTGGGTTTCCTGCACGAGCAGCAACCGCTCGTCCAGGCCGACCTGGCCGACCCGGACGCCGTGACCCGGGCGTTGCGCCACGCGCTCCTCGGGGTTCCCGGTGCGGCGGCGACGCCCGACGCCCGGCGCAGGCAGCGTCTCGACGTGGCCCGCGAGCACCTCCAGCTGTACCGCACGCTGACCGCTCACCGTGCTGCGCAGTCCGGAGCGGTGGTGCCCGCGTGATCGGCTGGTACGTCCACCACCACGGCGCCGGGCACCTGCAACGGCTCGTCGCCGTGACCCGGCACCTGCGGACGCCCGTGACGGCGTTCAGCTCCGCACCCAGGCCGGCCGGTTTCCACGGCGACTGGGTTCCGCTGGAACGCGACGACACCCCACCCCTGGACCGCACCTCGGCGACGGCGGGCGGCCGGCTGCACTGGGTTCCCGAACACCACCCCGGGTTGCAGGAACGGCACGCCACGATCGCGGCCTGGATCGCGACCCACCGACCCCGGTTGTTCGTCACCGACGTCTCGGTGGAGGTGACCACGCTGGTCCGGTTGTGCGGGGTTCCCGTCGTCGTCGCCGCGATGCTCGGCGACCGCCACGACCCCGCGCACCGGCTCGGTCGCGACGTCGCACGCGCCCTGCTGGCGCCGTGGCCCGGCCCGCCCGTGGCCGAGCAGGACCCCGCCAGGTCCCCGGTCGTCCACGTGGGCGCGTTCTCCCGGTTCGACGGCCGGCCGACCTCCCCTGCGGCGACGCGGCCCGGAACCGTCCTCGTCCTGTGGGGCAGCGGTGGCCGCGACGTCACCGACGAGCAGTTCCACGCGGCGCAGGCGGCGACCCCGGGGTGGACGTGGGAGTTCCGCGTGCCGGGGTCCCCCCTCACCACCGGCGCGACCGGAGGCGCTGCGGGAGAAGACGTCTGGTCCGCGCTGCAACGGGCCGAGGTCGTCGTCGTGCACGGCGGCCACAACGCCGTCGCGGAGGTCGCCGCGGCCCGGCGCCCCGCCGTCGTGGTCGCGCAGGAACGGCCCTTCGACGAGCAGTTGCGCCGGGTGGACCTCCTGCGGGCCGAGGGACTCGTCGCGGTCGACGGCTGGCCGGCCGCGGACCGGTGGCCGGACCTGCTGCGCCAGGCCCGATCCGTGGGGCCGGGCCCCTGGCGGCGCTGGGCTCCCGGGGACGGGGCCGAACGCGCGGCCGCCTACCTCGACAGCGCGGCCGACCGTGCCGGGGTTCCCGCGTGAACGGCCGGCGGACCGCCGTCCTGACGATCGTCTCCGGGCGCCACGACCACCTGCGCGGGCAGCTCCTCGGCCTGGCCCGGTCCCGGCGGCCACCGGCCTGGCACGTCGTGGCGGCCATGGGCGATCCCGGGATCCGCGCGGTGCTCGACTCCGTTCCCGCGGCGGAGGGGACGCGGCGCGTCGTCCTCGACGTCCCCGTCGCCGCCGACGGTGAACTTCCCCTGGCCGCGGCCCGGAACGCCGCGGCGGGCACGGCGACGGCCCTCGGCGCCGACCTCCTCGTCCTGCTCGACGTCGACTGCGTCCCCGCACCAGGACTCGTCGGGGCCTACGAGGACGCCGCCCACCGTGTGGCCGACGTTCCCGGACCGCGGTTGCTCTGCGGCCCCGTGGCGTACCTGCCCCCGGAGGTCCGGGTCCACGACGCCACCGACCTCGACCGGCTCCCCGGGGCCGCAGAACCGCACGCCGCGCGACCGGCTCCGGCCCCGGGCGAGGTCGTGCGCGCCTCGGAGTCGCAGTGGTGGTTGTTCTGGTCGTTGTCGTTCGCCGTGACCGCCGCCGACTGGGCGTCGTTCGGGGGTTTCTGCGAGGAGTTCCGCGGCTACGGTGGCGAGGACACCGACGTCGCCGCCACCGTGCGGGAACTCGGGGGTGCGCTGTTCTGGGTCGGCGGCGCCGAGGCGTTCCACCAGCACCACCCGACGCGGAACCCGCCCGTGCAGCACGTCGCGGCGATCCTGCGCAACGGCGCGGTGTTCCACCGTCGGTGGGGGTGGTGGCCCATGACGGGCTGGCTCGAGCAGTTCCGCGCCGCGGGCCTCGTCGACTACGACGCCGCGACGCGGTCCTGGACGGCCGCGACCCCGCGGGGGGTTCCCGCACCCCTCGCGGCGGGACCGTCGACGGCCGTCCGCAGCACGGCCTCGTAGCGGCCGACCATGGTCGCCACCGACAGGTGGGCCAGCGCCGCCGTCCGCACGCCGGAACGGTCCAGCGCGAGCGCGGCCGGGATCGCGGCGGCCATCGCGGCGACGTCGTCGGCCGGCACGACGAACCCGGCGGGCACCCCCGCGGGCTCACCCACGTTGGGGCGCAGCACTTCGCTGATGCCTCCCCGGTCGAAGGCGACGACGGCGGTCCCGCTCATGGCCGCCTCCGCCGCGACGAGGCCGAACGGCTCGTCCCACACCGGGGTGACGAGCACCGCGTCGGCGCGGCCCACGGCGGCCGACAGGTCCGCTCCCCCGAGGTGCCCGTGCCACGTCACGTCCCGGCCGAGCCGCGGCGCGATCTGCGCGGCGAAGTACTCCTCGTCGAGCGCAGGGCCGACGAGGTGCAGGTGGTGACCGGCGCGGGCCGCGGCGTCCACCGCCAGGTGCGGCGCCTTCTCCGGCACCAGCCGGCCGAACCACAGGAGCCCGCCGCCGCCGGGGCCGAGGCGCCACCGGCCGGGGTCGACGCCGTTGTGCACGACGTCGGCCGACCCCACCCACGGTGCCCACTGCCGGGCCGTGAACCGGCTGACGGCCGTGAAGGCGTGCGAGGAACCCCCGGCCGCGAGCGCCGCGGTCAGCCACGGCGTCGGCGGCGTGTGCAGCGTGGTCACCGTCGGGACCGGCAACGTCGAGGACAGGGTCAGCGGCAGGTGGTGCAGGGAGTTGTTGTGCACGACGTCGACCTCGCCGGCGTACGTGGTGCGCAGCGCGTTCAGGACGGCGAGGTGGGCGTGGTGCTCGCGCAGGAACGCCTCGGCCGGCATCGACGGGTCCTGCCGCGACAGCTCGTCGGGTTCCCAGCCCCCGCCCGCCAGCACCTCCGGCTGCGCGCCGGTCGATCCCGCAGCCGCGAAGAGCAGCACGCGGTGCCCGCGGGCGCGCAGGGCTGCGACGAGACCGCCGACGAACGACTCCAGACCACCGACGTACGGTTCGGCGACGGGAAAGCGGCTCGGCCCCAGCACGGCGACCGTGAGCCGTCGCGCCGCGGTCGCGGTCGGCGGGGTCGGCAGTGGACGGGGCACCTGCAGATGCAAGCACGTCCTCGCCACCTCCGCGTGCGGTGGCTCACCCGGTGCACCCTCGCGGGGGCCCCTAGGGTGCGGGACGTGACCGGACGGCAGCAGCACTACGCCCACTTCCACGGCCTGCTCCCGCTGGTGCGGGACGACCGTCCCCTGGTCCTCGTGCACGGCAACTGCCAGGCGGAGTCGACGCGGGTGCTGCTCGAGGGGACCGGGCAGGTGCGGACGGTCCGCGTCCCGCCCGTCCACGAACTCACGGCCGAGGACCTGCCCCGCCTGCAGCGGGTCCTCGACGAGGTCGACGTCCTCGTGTCCCAGCCCGTGCGCGACGGCTACCGCGACCTGCCGCTGGGCACCGCCGAACTCCTCGCCCGCGCACCGCGGCGGCCGCGTCTCGTCGTCGTCCCGGTGCTCCGGTGGGCTGCGCTGCACCCGTTCCAGGTCATCGTGCGGTCTCCCGGCGCCGGGGAACCGCCGGTCGTGCCCTACCACGACCTGCGCACGCTGACGCTGGCCGCGGGCCGTCCGGAACTGCCCGAGGTGCCGTCCGCGCGCGCCGTCCGCGCGGTGCGCGACCTGTCGGCGCGGGAGCTGCACGCCCGCGGGGAACGGCACGGCGCGCTGCCCGTCGTCGACCTGTTCGAGGCCGCCGGCGACGGGGCGACGCAGACGGTCAACCACCCCGGCAACCCCGTCCTGCGCGGGCTGGCCGGGCGCGTCCTCGCCGCGCTCGGGCTGCCCGCGGAGGTCCCCGACCCCGGTCGGACGCTGCTCGACAGCATCCACACCCCGGTCCTGCCGCAGACGCTGGACGCGCTCGGGATCCCCGGAGCGGGGCGTCCCGACTGGCGCGTCCACGGCGTCGCGACGAGCGATGCCGACGTCCGCGCGGCCCACCTGCGCTGGTACGCCGAGCACCCGGGGGTGGCCGAGGCCGGGCTGGACCGGCACGCCGAGGCGGCCGAGGAGCTGGCCGCGTGAGGACCGCTCCCTCCCCGCTCGTCCAGCTCGTGGTCGGTCCCGCCGAGCACGGGGTGACGGCCGCGGCCCTCGCCCAGTGGGACGTCCTGCGGCACGACGCCGGCACGCTCCTCGTCCGCGCCCCCGCCCAGCCGGGGGTCGAAGGGCTCGCCACCGCGCTGCGCGGGGTGCCCGCCGGCACCGTCCACGTCCACGTCACCGACCGGCTCTTCGGCCGGTCCCCCGAGGAGGCGGCCGACGTGCTCGTCGACCTGGCCGGCGGTCGCGACGTCGTGGTGACGCTGCACGACCTCCCCCAGGCCAGCGACGGCGTCCGGAACCTGCCCCGCCGCAGCGAGGCCTACCGGCGCGTGGCGCAGGCGGCACGGCACGTCGTCGTGGCGAGCCGGCACGAGGAGCGCCTGCTGCGGGCGTGCGGCGCGGACGTGCCCTGCTCGGTCGTGCCCCTGCCCGTGCCGGACCTCACGCACGCCCCCGCGGCGGCGCCCTCGACGCCGCTGCGGACGGTCGCGGTCCTCGGGTACCTGTACCCCGGCAAGGGGCACGACCAGGTCCTGGCGGCCCTCGAGGCGCTGCCCGCCGGTGCCGGCCTCACCGCGGTCGGCCGCCCCTCGGACGGGCACGAGGACCTCGTCGAGGCGCTCGCCGGTCAGGCCCGGGCCGTGGGGCGGACGGTCGAGGTCACCGGGTTCGTCCCCGACGCCGACCTGCCGTCGGTCCTGCGCTCCCCGGTCCTGCCGGTCGCCCCGCACGAGCACCTGTCGGCCTCCGGGTCGATCAACGCGTGGACGGGCGCGGGGCGTCGTCCCCTGGTCCCCCGCAGCGACTACGTCACCGAACTCGAGGAACGCTCCCCCGGTGCGCTGCGGGTCTACGAACCCGGGGCGCTCGGCGAGGCGCTGGCGCAGGCGTGGGCCCGGCCCGAACTCACCTGGGCCCCGCCGGGGACGGTCCCCGGACCGACGGTCGCCGCCACCGTGGACCTGCTGCGTCCCGTCCTCGCCGGGGTGCCGGTGTGATCGCCCCGCTGGTGTCCGTTGTCGTCCCGCACTACGAGGCCCCGCACGACCTCGCACTCCTGCTGACCGCGCTGGAGCTCCAGACCCACCCCCTCGACCGGCTCGAGGTGCTCGTCGCCGACGACGGTTCCCGGGACGCCCCCGAGCCCGGGCCCCGTCCCTACGCCGTGCGCGTCCTGCGCCAGGCCGACGAGGGTTTCCGGGCGGCGGCGGCGAGGAACCTGGGGGCGGCCTCCGCCCGGGGCGAGGTCCTGTGCTTCCTCGACGCCGACACCGTGCCCGAACCCGGCTACGTCGCGGCGGTGGTCCGCGCCGTCACGGCCGGGGCGGACCTCGTGGTCGGCCGCCGCCGGCACGCCGACCTGTCCGCCACCGCACCGGACGCCCTCCGCCGCTGGTTCGGCGGCCAGGGGCCCGTCCCGCGGGAGTTCGACGAACCCACCTGGCTGCGGGAGGCGTACGAGCGGACGGCGGACCTCGCCGACGCCGGGGACGACGCCTACCGGTTCGTGATCTCCGCCGTCCTGTCCACCACGCGCCGCCTGTTCGAGGACGTCGGGGGTTTCGAGGAGGCGTTCTCGGCCTACGGCGGGGAGGACTGGGAGTTCGCGCACCGCTGCTGGTTGCGCGGCGCGGAGTTCCGGCACGTGCCGGACGCCGTCGCCTGGCACGACGGGCCGGACTTCGCGGGCCGCACCGACGACGCGCAGGCCCGGCGGTCGCGCAACGTGGAGGGGCTGACGCTGGCGCGGTTCGTGCCGGGGCACGCGAACCGCGGCGACCAGCTCGTGTGGTCCCACCCCGACGTCGTCGTGCGCCTCGACGACACCGGCGCCGCGGTGGCCGACGTCGTGGCGTCCGTCCGGTCCGTGCTGACCGGTTCCGACGCGGGGGTCTGGCTGCGCGACGGGGCGGCGCTCGCCGTGCTGGAGGACCCGCGCGTGCACCGCGGAGAACCCCCGGCGAGCGTGCTCGGACGGGCCCGCTACCGCGTCGACCTCGAGCGTCCCGTCGTGCTGACCGGTGCGACGCTGGCCGACCTCGCGGAGGTCGCCCCCGTCCGGGTCGGGGAGCACCTCGCGGTCCGCCGCACCCGCGACCTGCACCGCGGTGGGCCCGACCCCGCGGTCCTGCAGGTTCCCGGGGTCACCGCCGAACCCGCGCAGGACGTCGACCTGCAGCGCCGGTGGGGTCACGAGGACCACCAGCGGCGGCCGCGGTTTCAGCGGTCGCTGCGCACGCCGTTCGTCGCCACGGAACGGCCCACCGCCGCGCCGTAGGCGGTCAGCACCTCGGCGTCCACCACTCCGCCGTCCACGAGCTGGGCCAGGCACCGCACCGCGAGGTCGTGCGAGGCGTAGACGTGGTGGGCCAGCAGCGCGAGGTGCTTGAGCTGCTCCGCGTCGAGCTCGTCGAGGCGGGCGAAGTCCTTGACGTAGGCGACGTCCGCCTCGATGGCCTGCTGGTGGGTGGTGAAGATGTTCCCGTCGAACACCCCCGGCGCGATCGGCCACTTCTTCAGCGCCGCGAACGTGTGCAGGACGAAACCCTGCGCCCGCAGTTCCGCGTCGACCTCGCCGAAGAGCGGCTGGTCGCGGTACAGGGGGACGAACGACATCTCGGTGTGGACGGCGACGGCACCGGACAGGGTGTCCCGGCCGTTGCGGAAGATCGTCAGCTCCGAGCCCTGGACGTCGATCTTCAGCAGGTCCAGCGGCCCGAGGTCGGTGATGTCGTCCAACCGGGTGGTGGCGATCGTGCTGCGCTGCAGCACGTCCCCGTAGCGGGCGAACTCGTTGAGGGTCGAGAGCCGCTCGACGTCGGGTTCGAGCAGGCTGGTCATCCCGTTCATCCAGGTGACCTTGAGCTCGTGCTCGCCCCCGTCACCGACGGCGTGCGGGAGGTAGCGCTCGTTCGGTCCCGCCGCCGCTAGGAGTTCGGCGAGCGCCTCGGGCTGGGGTTCGAAACCCGTCACGGTGCACAACCCGTCGCGCAGCATGGGCCCGTAGGGCGGGTCGCCGTCGATGGGGTTGGCGCCGATGTCGACGACCGCCGTCAGGCGCGCGGTGTCCAGCAGGTCGACCCAGGCCTCGGCCACGTGTCCTCGTTCCGTTCGTCCCGTCCACGGGCCGGGATCGTCCGCGGCCCTGCCTGCGGAGCATGTCAGTCCCCTGGTCGGGCGGCGCGACGGGGCGTACCGTCCCCGGTCGTGGCGCACGGGACGCAGGTGGACTGGGGGCGGCAGCTCGTCGAGCAGCTCGACTGGCACTGGCGCACGGCGCTGCGCCCGCGGCTGGAAGGGCTCACGGACGAGGAGTACCGGTGGGAACCCGTGGCCGGGGCGTGGAACGTCCGTCCGCGCGGGACCTCCACGGCACCGGTGTCGGCGGGCGCCGGCCCGTTCACGATCGACTTCGCGTTCCCCGAGCCCGACCCACCGCCGGTGACGACGATCGCCTGGCGGATCGGTCACCTCGTCGTCGGCGTGTTCGGGATGCGCGTCGCGGCGCACTTCGGCGGACCGGCGTTCGACTACGACACGCACGAGTACCCCGGTGACGCCGCGACGGCACTGGACCAGCTGGACCGCACGTACGCCGGCTGGCGCGACGGCGTGGCGGCGCTGGACCCCGCAGGGCTGGCCCGGCCCGTCGGTGCGGCCGAGCCCGGCTGGTCCGAGCACTCGATGGCGGAACTGTGCCTGCACATCAACCGCGAGGCCATCCACCACGGCGCGGAGATCGCCCTGCTGCGCGACCTGCACCGCGGGCGCTGACTCCCCTCAGCGACGGGGACGCTGCCGGCGCTCCAGGTGCGGAGCGTCGGCGGACCGGAACGACACGGCCGCCTCGAACACCGCGGCGCGGCCGTTGCCGGCGAGCGCCGTGGCGGCGGCACCGTCGAGCGGCTGCCGCCACAGCTGGGTGTCCTGGACGGCACCGTCGGCCGACGGCAGCGACCGGCCCGCGACGAGCACCGACGTGCGGTCGGTGGAGGCGACGAGGGCCTCGACGAACTCGGGGGGCTCGGCGAGGTCGCGGACGGGGACGCCCGAGCGGTCGACGACGCTGAGGGTGCGGTCGGTCGGGGTCGTGCGCACGACGGCGAGGTCGGTGCCGTCGCCGACGAACACCGGGAACGTCTCGCCCGCCTCCGGGGTCACGACGGTGCGCGCCGTGCGGGTGGCCAGGTCGACGAGCACGACGTCGCCGCCGTCGGCCGTGGCACGGCTCGCGGCGAGGGTCGTGGAGTCCGGGGAGAACGACAGGCCCGTGGTGTCCTCGGCTCCGGCCACGACGGTCTGCCGGCCTGTGGCCACGTCCGCGACGACGAGGCGGGTGCCGGCCGCGGCGCACACGTCGTCGCCGCGCTCGCGCCAGGCGACGGTGGCGCCGTCCGGGGAGAACTGCAGCCCGTCGGCCGTGGGCGCCACGGTGCCGAACGTCCGCGTCGTGCCGTCGACGCCGCGCAGCACGAGGTCGGGACGCCGCAACCGGTCCGCCGCGGAGCAGTCGGTGGGGTTCCAGGCGCTGCGGTGGAACCAGGCGAGCGTTCCGTCCGGGCTCCACGCCAGCGAGCGCGAGTCGCCCGCGTCGTCCACCTGCGTGCGGCCGGACCCGTCGGCGGCCGCGACCTGCACGCGGCCGAGGTCGTCCGTCCCGCCGCCACTGCCGTAGGCGATCCAGGCGATGCGGGACCCGTCGGGAGACCAGCTCGCGTCGTGGGTGAGACCGTCGGCCACGCGCCACTGCCGGCCGGTCCCGGTGTCGACGACGTCGAGCCCGTCGACGCGTCCGGCGGAGACGCCGGTGTAGGCCAGCAACGGCCCCGGGCGGTCCTGCGCGGACGCCGACCCGGCCGTCACGAGGAGGGAGGTCGACAGCACGACGACGCCCAGCGTCGCCCCCAACGCACGCACGATGAAACCCCCCGGTCCGTGGCCGCCCCCGCGACCGACCTCCATCTCAGCAGGTTCCGGGGCGCCGCGGGGGGATCTGCGCGATCAGGCGTCCAGCGCGTCCTGGAACAGGGGCCGGTGCACCTGCACGTGCTCGGCGTCGGCGAGGTAGTGCAGGTCGTGGCCGTCGGCCACGTGGGCGGCGAACGCGGCCGAGCCGGCGGCCGCCTGCGCCCGCAGGAACGCGACCAGCCGGTGCAGTTCCGCCCCGACGGCGTCCAGCAGCCCCGCGCGAGCGGCCGCGTCCAGACCGTAGGCGGCGCAGAAGGTCACGAGCCTGCGGGCCTGCTCGGCGGGGCTCTGCTCGGCGACCCCGGACAGGGGCGCCCAGCGGTAGGCACCCGTGGCGACGTCGACGATCCGGGGACCGGGCCGGGCCGTGTCGAAGTCGACGAGCCCGGCGACGCGGTCGTCGACCAGGACGCAGTTGTAGGGCGCGTAGTCCCCGTGCACGACCACCTCCACCGGGTCGCCGGCCGGGAACATCCAGCCGTCGCGGGGCAGCTCGGCCGCGAACGGCGCCGTCGCGTCGTGGAAGCCGCGCAGGAACTCCGCGGCGGAGAGGAGGGCGGTCCCGGAGGCGGCGTCGCCGACGAGACCGCCCGGAACCGTGCCGGGCAGGAAGTCGAGGACCTCCCGTTCCCCGTCCGGGGTGGTGGCGAGCCCGTGCACGCGGGGCACGCCGGCGAGGGGTTCCAGCCGGCGCAGCAGGTCGTGGACGCGCGGGGTGTGCGGGCCGGTCGGACGCCGCACCGTGCGGCCGACGCGGACGACCTCGTTCACCCCACCGCCGGTGAGCACCTCGACGTCGTCGGAACCCTCCTCGCACTGCGCCACCGCCGGGGACCCGTCAGGCCGGCAGGGGCAGGACGCAGGACGGCGACCCGACCTCGAGGACCGAGCGGTCCACGACCGTGAGGTCGTCGTCGAGGGCGAGGTGGACGAGCTGGTCGGAGTCCTGCGCGGCGACGTAGAGGTGGCGTCCCACGGCGACGACGTGCCGCGGGTTCACGGCACCGATCGCGACGTCCCGCACGGGACGGGCGACGCCGTCCGCGACCTCGTGCAGCGTGAGCACCTCGGCGCGGCGGTTGGCGACGACGAGCCCCCACGGCGTGCGGCAGACCTCCGAGGGGTAGACCCGTCCGGCGGTGGGGACGGGCACGGCGAGCGCGGGGTTCCGGACGGGGTCGGCGAGCAGGCCGTCCCGGACCGCGAGCGACGTCACCGTGGCGTCGAGCTCGCCGGCGACGACGAACCGGTCCCCGTCCGGGCCCGGCACCAGGGCGCCGTGCCGGGGGCCCGTCCCCGGCGTGAGCGCGAGGACCTGCGCGGGTTCGGGGGACAACCCCTGCGCCGTCACGTCGTGGACCCGGACCTCGTCGGTCCCGAGGTCGAGGACGGCGACGCGACCCCCGGGCAGGACCGTCGTGGAGTGCGGGTGCGAGGCCTCCTGCCGTTCGGTGTCGGGGCCGGACCCGCTGCCGCGCAACGTCTGCCGGAGTTCGGTGACCGAGCCCCCGGCCAGTGCGAGGACACCGACCCCGCCGCCGTAGTTCGCGGCGAGGACGAACCCCG
Organism: Kineococcus endophyticus; assembly: GCF_040796495.1. Lineage (NCBI taxonomy): Bacteria > Bacillati > Actinomycetota > Actinomycetes > Kineosporiales > Kineosporiaceae > Kineococcus > Kineococcus endophyticus. Next base: position 382,682 of record NZ_JBFNQN010000002.1, read on the forward strand.
GGACGACGGTGAGGTGGCACGGCGACGACCCACCACTGGGAGCCCCGCCCACCCGTTCCCAGGCCCCGCCACCGACACGCCAGGACGACACGAAACCGTCGTCCACCTCGTGCGCGGCGTGGACGGTGCCGTCCGGGCCGGCGGCCAGGAACGAGGGCGAGGGGACGTCCACGGCGGCCCCGAGCCGGCCCAGGCGGCCCGTCACGGGATCCCGTTCGACGAGCACGAGGCCGGGTCCGCGACCCCCGGTCGCGGCGGTGTAGGAGCCGACGGCGAGCACCTGTGCGTCCACGCGCCGATCACACCACGGACGCCGAGCGATCCCGCACCGCACCCTTGACCACCCCACGGGAAACCGCTTACCGTCCGTGACCGTGATCCCACCGACCGCCGCGCCCACCCGCCGCAGCCTGCTCGCCGTCGGACTCGCGGCCCCCGTCGCCCTGCTCACCCCCGCGCGCAGCGCCCAGGCCGCGCAGAACCCCACCGCGGCCGCCGCGTTCGTCGACTCCTACCGCACGAACGTCCCGGAGAACACGACCGCGGCGACGAACGCGGCCGTGCGGATCCTGTCGGACCTGAACCGGTACTGGCAGACGGGGCCGACGTGGGACACCGGCCGGGTCCTCGACCGCGGGGTCCTGCGGCGCAACGTCCGCTACTGCGCCCAGGTCACCCGGTCGCGCACGGCCGAGCAGGCCGCGGAGGCGTTCATCGTCGACCGGCAGGACCAGAGCTACGCCGTCATCGCGGGTCTCGGCCCGCTGGCCCCCGCCTACCTGGCCGGGAGCCTGGCGGTCACCAGCATCACCCGCGCCCCGGCGACGACGCCGCCGACGAAGGTCGACGACGCGGTCCCCGCCGGGGCACCCGCGGGCTCGGCGACCGGCGCCGGTTCGGTCGACTCCGAACTCGGCGACGTCGTCCGGCTCGTGCAGACGCTGCGCGGACCCTTCGCCTCGGGCAACCCCAGCAAGAACGCCTTCCAGTACCCACGGCCGTGGCGGTTGACCCCCGACAGCACCGTGCAGCCGACCGGTCGCACCGACGCCCTGGGGTACCCCGAGTACCGCTCGGACGTCGTCGTCGTGCCGACGCTCCTGCGGCAGCGTTCGACGACGCCGGAGACGGACGGGGGTTTCCCCAGCGGTCACACCAACGCCCTGTTCCTCGCCACCCTCGCCCTCGCCCACGCCGTGCCGGAGCGCTACCAGGCGCTCGTGGCCCGCGCGTTCGAGCGCGCCCACCTGCGCATCGTCGCGGGCATGCACTCGCCGCTCGACGTGCTCGGCGGCCGGACGCTCGCCACCGCGCTGGCCGCCGCGGAACTTGCCGACCCCGCCAACGCGGCGCAGGCGGAGGCCGCCCGCGCGACCGCGCTCGCGTACTTCGAGCGCGCCACCGGTCTCGACGCGACCGGCCTCGTGGAGTTCTCCGCGTTCGACAGGGACAGCGCGCGCGCCGCCGTCCTGGACCACCTCACCTACGGTTTCCCGCGGACGGGGCCGCAGCGGCCGATGGTCGTCCCGAAGGGCGCCGAGGTGCTGCTCCAGACCCGACACCCCTACCTCGACGCGACGCAGCGCCGGGAGGTGCTGTGCACCACGGCGCTCCCGGCGGGGTACCCCGTCCTGGACGGCCCGGAACTGTGGGGCCGCCTGAACCTGTTCGACGCCGCCGACGGCTACGGCCGGTTCGACGGCGACGTCACGGTCGCGATGGACGCGGGCGCAGGTGGTCTGAACGCCACCGACGCGTGGCGCAACGACATCGGCGGTACGGGCGGGCTCGTCAAGCGCGGATCCGGCCGCCTGGCCCTCACGGGCCGGAACTCCTTCCGCGGCGGTGTGCGTCTCGAGGCGGGCGAGCTGGTCGCAGGTTCCTCGTCGGCGCTGGGGTGCGGGGACGTCGACCTGCGCTGGGGGACGCTCACGCTCTCCGGCGACCTGCGGCTGGACGGGAACTTCACGCAGGCCCCGGGCGTGGTCCTGGACGTCCCCGTGGGTGGGCGACGCGCTCCGCTGACCGTGGCCGGGACGGCGACGCTCGCCCCCGGCAGCCGCCTGGAGGTCGCGTTCGGCGACGACTGCCGCGTCGGCGAAGTCCGGCCGGTGCTCGAGGCCCGCTCCGTGCGCGGCGGTTTCGGCGCGGTCGCCGTCACCGGCGGCGGCCGGGCCGAACTCGTGGCGACCCGTCACGGGGTCGGCGTCCGGCGGCTCGCCGGCTGACGTCCTGTCAGTCGCCGGCGACCGCCACGAGCCGCGCCGTCAGACGGCGGGGAGCCCAGAACGCCTCGACCAGCACGTGGAGGAAGACCGCGGCGAGCAGCCACCAACCGGGGCCGGACGTCAGGGCGAGCACCACACCGACGACGGCCCCGACGGCGCCCACGACCACGGACGAACGGCGACCGTTCAGCACCCCCGCCGCCCGCTGCCTCAGGAGGACCGTGGTGACGACGCGCACGACGGGATCGTGAGGAACGGCCCCGCGGTGGCTGGCCCGGACCGCTGCACGCACCTGCTCCGGCGTCGTCCCCGGGGGTAGGGCGCGCACGAAGCGCTCCCGCGCGCCGGCCGTCTGAGCCCCGACGACCAGACCGGAGACGAGACCGCCGACGAGACCGGTCCACACCACCGAGCCTGCAGCTCCTCCCGAGTCCGTGACGACGGCGCCCACCGCGTAGACCGCCCCGAACACCACGGTGAACTCGAGGACCCGCCACCAGGCGGGCGCTGTGTACCAACGCCACCACACGCGCGCAGTCTCGACCCGCGTGCTCTGGTGCACCAATCCAGTTGTCCCGGCTGCCCGCACGGCGACACGGTGGAGTCGTGACGTCACGCACCGGTTCCGACGAGCTCCTCGCCGGCTGGTCCCGGCGCTTCGCCGAACCCGTCGCCGGGTGGTCGTTCACCGAGTTCTCGGGCGTCGTCGAGACGGTCGAGCCACCCTGGTCCTACGCGGCGCTCGCCGGCGAGGCGTTGGCCGCGGCGCGCTCCGCGCTCGACCTCGGGACCGGTGGCGGGGAGTTCCTCACGAGTCTGGCGGACGTGCTTCCGGCCGACACGCACGCCACCGAGGGCTGGGCCCCGAACGTTCCCGTCGCCCAGACGGCACTCGCTCCCCTGGGAATCCCCGTCGTGGCCCACACCGCGTCCCAGGGCCGGTTGCCGCTCCCCGACGACCGGTTCGACGTCGTCCTGTCGCGGCACACGGCCTACGACGCGGACGACGGCGGATTCTCGTGGTCCTCGCAACACCGCGTGGTCTACGTGAGGGTGAGTAGATCACGTAGGCGCTCGGCTGGGTTGGCCCAGCCGAGCGTCTTGCGTGGTCGCCCGTTCAGCTCCTGCGCCACGT